>NZ_JAMPPR010000019.1:0-112990 GCF_028481645.1 Providencia sp. PROV141
TGACGAATATAAAAAGGCCCGCAAATGCAGGCCTCTCTCATAACATAACTTTCGGATGTAGCGAAAGCGTATTACTTGGCGTTCAGACGCTCTTTGATACGAGCTGCCTTACCAGAACGCTCACGCAGGTAGTACAGTTTAGCTCTGCGAACAGCACCACGACGTTTAACAGCAATGCTATCTACGACTGGTGAGTGAGTTTGGAATACACGCTCAACACCTTCGCCGTTAGAAATTTTACGAACAGTGAATGCAGAGTGCAGACCGCGGTTACGAATAGCGATAACCACGCCCTCGAATGCCTGCAGACGTTTTTTAGAGCCTTCTACGACCCATACCTTAACTTCCACGGTGTCACCCTGACGGAATGAAGGTACGTCCTGCTTCATTTGCTCTTGTTCAAGTTGTTTAATAATGTTGCTCATAATAACTCTCTTACCCTAGGTAAACTGATATGTTTAGACAATTAATTGTCTGGATTCATTTGTTGCTTGGACTGATATTCAACTTGGAATTCAGTCAACAACATCCTCTGCTCGTCAGTCAGAGCTAGGCTTTCCAGAAGCTCAGGTCTTCTAAGCCAGGTACGGCCAAGTGATTGTTTCATGCGCCAGCTATCGATTTTAGCGTGGTTTCCTGAAAGTAAAACTTCCGGAACCTGCATACCGTCTAACACTTCAGGGCGGGTATAGTGTGGACAATCTAACAAACCATCTGCAAAAGAGTCTTCTTGAGCAGAGGCTTGATGACCAAGTACCCCCGGAATAAACCGTGAAACTGAGTCAATCAACACCATCGCGGGGAGTTCCCCACCACTGAGAACGTAATCACCGATTGACCATTCTTCGTCAACTTCGGTTTGAATGATACGCTCATCAATACCTTCATAGCGGCCACAAACAAGAATCAATTTCTCATTGGTTGCCAGCTCGCAAACACCGTCTTGACTGAGTTTGCGCCCTTGCGGTGAAAGATAAATAACCTTTGCACCAACACCTGCCTCAGTTCTTGCTGCGTTGATTGCATCCTTAAGCGGTTGCACCATCATCAGCATGCCTGGACCACCACCATAGGGGCGATCATCAACAGTTTTGTGCCTATCGTGAGTAAAATCCCGCGGATTCCAGCACTCAAATGTTAGCAGGCCATTTTTCACTGCCCGACCAGTTACCCCGTACTCGGTTATTGCGCGGAACATTTCGGGAAACAGGCTAATTACACCAATCCACATCATTTCGTCCCACTTATCAATACCGTTCAACCGGAGATTTAAAAACCAGGATCCCAATCCACTTCAATAAGTTTGGCATCGAGATCGACTTTCTTGATAACCTGCCCATCAAGAAACGGAACCAACCGCTCCTTGATGCCAAATGCATCTTTTAAATTCGCCTTAATGACCAGTACATCATTTGAACCGGTCTCCATCATGTCAGTGATGGTACCAAGGTCATAGCCTTGTAACGTCACTACATGGCAGCCCATCAGGTCTTTCCAGTAGTATTCGTTTTCTAACTCAGGAAGTTGGGTTGAATCAACCGCAATCTCAAAGTTAGTCAAAAGCGCAGCTGCATCGCGGTCATCGACCCCGTTCAGCTTGACGATGATATCCTTGTTATGATGTTTCCAATCTTCAATTTCAATGTGTTGCCATTGACCTGAGCGTTGGATAAACCAAGGCTGATACTCAAAAATACTTTCAGCATGTTCGGTGGACGAAAAAACTTTGAGCCAACCACGAATACCGTACGCTGCACCTAATTTCCCCAACACGATTGGGTTTTCAGGTGGCTGTAGTTTAGTTTGCTTGCTCATTGTTACCACCGCGACAGATTAAGCTGCTTTCTTAGCTTGTTTGACCAGTTGTGCAACACGGTCAGAAATAGTTGCGCCTAAGCCAACCCAATGCTCAATACGGTCCAGGTCTAAACGCAGTTCTTCTGCTTGACCAGCAGCGATCGGGTTGAAGAAACCGATACGCTCAATGAAACGACCGTCACGCGCATTGCGGCTATCGGTTACAACGATTTGGTAGAACGGACGTTTTTTAGCGCCGCCACGAGATAAACGAATTGTTACCATAACATCCTCATTAGTTAACAAAACAACCAGACTCCATCGAGGGATAGAGTCCGGCTGTCATATAAAAAGCCCGAAAAGTTTACTCACTTTGACGCAAAAATCAATCAAAAGTGCGTTTTCTTTGAGGCTTTATTGCTTAACGCCCCGGAAAACCCGGAGGCATCATACCCTTCATGCCGCGCATCATCTTGGCTAGACCACCTTTTTTCATTTTCTTCATCATGCGTTGCATGTCATCAAATTGTTTTAAGAGGCGGTTAACTTCTTGCACGGTAGTTCCCGAACCTGCCGCAATACGACGTTTTCGCGAACCTTTAATAATTTCAGGTTTTTCACGTTCTTTACGTGTCATGGAATTAATCATCGCTTCCATACGAACGGTGATTTTATCATCCATTTGGGACTTAACGGCATCTGGTAACTGAGACATTCCGGGCATTTTACTCATCATGCTCGCCATACCGCCCATATTACGCATTTGCTTTAATTGACTTAAAAAGTCATTTAAATCAAAGCCATCCCCTGTTTTAAGTTTTTTAGCAAGCTTTTCAGCTTCATCACGGTCAACTTTATGCTCAATCTCTTCAATCAGAGAAATCACATCACCCATTCCAAGAATACGCGACGCAACGCGCTCTGGATGGAATGGTTCTAAGGCATCAGTTTTTTCACCAACACCTAAGAACTTAATGGGTTTCCCCGTAATAGCACGAATTGAAAGTGCCGCACCACCTCGCGCATCACCATCGACCTTGGTCAACACAATCCCGGTCAGTGGCAAGGCTTCATTAAACGCTTTCGCTGTGTTTGCCGCATCTTGCCCTGTCATCGCATCAACGACGAATAAGGTTTCAACTGGCTTAATAATGCGGTGAACTTCTTGGATTTCTTCCATCATCGCTTCATCGACGTGCAAGCGACCCGCTGTATCCACTAACAGCACATCGTAGAATTGCAATTGTGCATGTTTTAATGCTTTTTGAACAATCGCAGCGGGTTTTTCTTGTACTTCCGAAGGGAAAAAATCAATACCAACACTTTCAGCTAACGTCTCTAATTGTTTAATCGCTGCGGGGCGATAAACGTCAGCAGAGACAACTAATACTTTTTTCTTTTGTTTTTCTTTTAAAAGCTTACCTAATTTTGCAACGCTGGTTGTTTTACCCGCACCTTGCAAACCCGCCATTAAAACGACCGCAGGAGGTTGTGCGGATAAATTAAGTTGGTGGTTTTCGTCCCCCATCGCCCGAGTCAGTTCATTTTGAACTATTTTGATGAACTCTTGGCCTGGTGTTAGACTTTTATTGACATCTTGCCCAACTGCATTTTCTTTAACTTTTTGAATGAATTCACGGACAACTGGTAAAGCAACATCAGCTTCCAGCAAGGCCATACGAACTTCGCGTAGTGTTTCTTTAATATTTTCATCAGTTAGACGCCCACGCCCACTGATATTGCGCAACGTGCGCGATAGTCTGTCAGTTAAATTATCAAACATATGTCTTAGCTCAATTCTGTTGATGGGCCGATGTCAGCCTGATCTGGTTGCTAATACAGATAATTTCAAGTGCGTGTTATCTAACAACTTGAATTATAAGCATCAATGCCTTCACAACGATGAAGGAAAACCAACACTAAAAATAATCGCGGCAAAATAATGCCCCATTGTAACATACCCGCAGTTTTTTCGCTGCCCCCTGTTTGAAACGGATGATACAGGTTATTATGGCTTGAATTTAATAATACGAACCAAACCCGTAGGCGCGTGAAGTGCTATCAGCAATGAATATATTGCGATTGACCCGTCCAATAGTTGGAGCCTGCACTCGTACAAGTTATACTATGAAATAACTTTCCACTAAAAATGATTAACGACACTATACTATGCCCGTATTTGCAGTCATAGCAGTTTGTACATACATGGTCAGTCTGTTACTGATCGTCCCCGGCCAAGTGCGTAAACAGCCGTTTTACCGCCATCTCGCGCTTTTTCTTGCCGTTGTTGCGTTAGTAACTCACGCTATTACATTGAAATTTTTGATTTTCAGTGAAGCCGAAGGACAAAACCTCACGCTGTTGAATTTAGGCTCAACAGTGAGCTTACTCATGTGTGTGATTATGACTGTTGTCGCTTACTGGGGAAAGGCTTGGTACTTAACACCCATAGTCTATAGTTTTGCCATCATTAACTTGATGCTGTCAACGCTAATGCCTGGTGAGTTTATTACCCACCTCGAAGCTCGCGTCCCCCTGTTTGTTCACATTGGCCTCGCTTTGTTGAGCTATGCAACACTCCTTATTGCTGCTTTGTATGCATTACAAGTGGCTTTAATTGACCATCAGCTAAAAAATAAGACCTTAAAATTTAGCCCCGATATGCCACCGATGATGGTGATTGAACGTAAAATGTTCCATATCACTCAAGTTGGTGTCATTTTGCTAACTCTAACCTTATGCACTGGCTTTATTTATATGGATAATATTTTTGATAAAGAAAATATCCATAAATCAGTGTTATCCGTTATCGCTTGGTTTGTTTATATTACTCTACTTTGGGGGCATTTCCATGGAGGATGGCGAGGTAAGCGCGTCCTATTTTTCCATGTTGGCGGCTCAATCATCTTAACTATGGCTTTTTTTGGCAACCGTCTAATACAGGAGTTTATGGTATTTTGACGCAAATAAAGTCACTACTTTCACCACATAAGGAAACTTGTTTTGGATGATGTGTCCACGAGTACGCTAATCATCATATTGATTGTTTTAATTTTTATGTCAGCCTATTTCTCTGCATCAGAAACTGGGATGATGACGCTAAACCGTTACCGGTTAAAACATTTAGCAAAACAAGGTAATCGCTCAGCGATACGTGTTGAGAAACTCCTTAAACATCCTGATAAGCTGTTAAGCCTAGTCCTTATCGGTAACAACTTAATCAACATAGTTGCTTCCGCATTAGCCACTATTATCGGTATGCGGCTATACGGTAACGCGGGTGTAGCAATGGCAACTGGGATCCTGACTTTTGTGATCCTCATTTTTGCCGAAGTTATGCCAAAGACACTGGCAGCGCTGTACCCTGAAAAAATTGCATTTCCAAGTAGCTATCTCTTAAAACCATTGCAAGTCGTTATGATGCCTATTGTTTGGGCATTTAATACTATTTCAGCACTACTGTTACGTTGCATTGGGGTGAAGTCACTAACCGCACGGACTGATGCGGTTAATAAGGAAGAGCTACGCACCATTGTTAACGAATCAAAGCATAAAATTAGCCGCCGAAATCAAGACATGCTGATTTCAATTTTAGACTTAGACAAAGTCACGGTTGGCGATATTATGCTGCCAAGGAATGAGATTGTTGGCATTGATGTCAATAATGACTGGAAATCAATTATTCGGCAGCTTACGCACTCCCCTCATGGCCGTATTGTGCTTTATCGCGATTCACTTGATGACTCTATTGGCATTCTACGCGTCCGCGAAGCGTACCGTCTCATGATGGAAAAACGTGAATTTAATAAGCAAAACCTCATTAAAGCTGCAGATAACATTTATTTTATTCCTAACAGTACACCGTTAAATGTTCAGTTAGTTAACTTCCAGCACAATAAAGAAAAACTCGGGATTATTGTTGATGAATATGGTGAGATTCAAGGCCTTATCACTGTAGAAGATATCTTAGAAGAGATAGTTGGTGATTTCACCACCTCTATGTCGCCATCCTTAGCTGAAGAAGTTTTACCACAGAGCGATGGGAGCGTTCTTGTAGATGGTTCTGCTAATATTCGTGAGCTGAATAAGGCTTTTGATTGGAATCTCCCTGTAGATGGTCCTAGGACGGTTAATGGCATGGTTTTGGAAGTCATCGGTGATATTCCACAACTTGAAGAGCAAATCGTGGTAGGACATTACCTTATCGAAGTATTAGCGATGAATGAAAACATCGTTAAGCAGGTCAGGATCACACCTCTTACTTTTAGTTCTCAAGTTCCCGATCTTTGATTTGTTTATAAACTTGCCATTAAATTCTTCTATAAAAATAAAAAGAGCCTTAATTGGCTCTTTTTATAGAGAATATTTGATAAAAACTAAACATGTAGCTGTTCAAGTTTCTCTGCAGGTAATGCTAACTCATCGTTCTTATTGATACCAATTTCAGATGCAAGAACATTACGTGCAATTTGCTGGGCTTCTTCCAGTGAGTGCATTTTATATGTACCGCACTGATAGACATTCAATTCAGGAATTTTGTTTTGATCTTTCACCTGCAAAACATCTTCCATTGCTGCCTTCCATGCATTAGCAACACGCAGTTCATCAGGCTGACCAATAAGGCTCATATAAAAACCAGTGCGGCACCCCATTGGTGAAATATCAATAATTTCAACACCGTTACCGTTGAGGTGGTCACGCATAAAGCCTGCAAAGAGGTGCTCTAAAGTATGCGTCCCTTTTTCTGTCATGGCTTCTTCATTTGGTACAGTAAAACGCAAATCAAAAACCGTGATGGTATCACCACTTGGTGTTTTCATGGTCTTTGCCACACGTACAGCAGGCGCTGACATGCGAGTATGATCGACAGTAAAGCTATCTAATAATGGCATTTTGTGACCTCCTCAAAAATAAAAAATATTTTCTAAAATAAATGAAACTATTTTGAAAATGCAGAGTCTGAATTATTGAAAGACGCGCAATTTGTTATCATCCCTAATTCTCTAAGAGATTTTTTATTTGGCCACCTAGAGTGGCCATTTCTTTTAGCGTCCTGCATGAATGCGTAGATAGTCCTCAAAGCTTTCGCTCTCACTTTGTTCCATCTTCGCTTGCTTCTCTATTGAAGCCAATCGTGCTTGCTCAAATTGCTCTTCAGTTATCACTTCATACGGTTCATTCACTAACTGTTCAAAATATTTTTCAGCTAATTCTAACCCGTAGCCACCAATGCCTTTTTCTAACATTTCATCCATAACAAGCGCTGAATATGTGAGAGTTGGATCTTTAAACATAGCGACAAATTGGTGACAAACTTCTTGATATTTAGCATCACAACAAGTGTCTAACACTTCAGCCACGCGGATCAAGTCATTAAATAATTGCTGCCCAACTTCAACTAATGGCTTAACTTCACTACCACAGCCGAAACCAATAACTTGACCGGGTTTACGGCCTTCAAGGATGACACGATTCCAGTTTTGACGACAACAGTCTAATTCTTGTGCGTTCATTTCAGGTGCATCAGCGAGTACGCACCATATTAAGAATAGATCAACAAAACGAGCTTGTGTTTCATTAACGCCTATTGCACTAAATGGATTGATATCAAGTGAACGGACTTCAATGTACTCAATACCACCGCGCAATAATGCATCGGAAGGTGATTCATTGCCTTTAGGAACGCGTTTCGGCCGTATTGGGGCGTAGAGCTCATTTTCAATTTGTAGCACATTCGTATTTAGCTGAATATATTTGCCATCTTTTTTGACACCCAGTTTTTCAAATTCAGCTGAAGGCTTATGGATAGCTTTTTTCAGGTTTTCTACATATTCATCCAGTTTATTGAACGTGATATTTAAATCACTTTGTGATTTATTTGTATAACCTAAGTCACTCATGCGTAGAGATGTCGCATAAGGCAAGTAATACGTACCACAGTCCGTTTTATCAAATGATAGCGTTGTATCCCTATCTTTCAAAAAAGAGCCGCAAATAGCCGGAGATGCACCGAATAGATAAGGAATAACCCAACCAAAGCGGTAGTAATTTCTAATCAGACGTAAATAGCCTTCAGAAATTTTTTCTTTACCGCTTTCTTCATCTTCAATGCCTGCCCATGCTTGCCAAAATTCAATCGGCAAAGAGAAGTTATAATGCACCCCTGCTATCGTTTGCATCAAAGCGCCATAACGATTTTTAAGGCCTTCACGGTACAGCGTTTTAAACTGCCCTACATTAGAAGAGCCATATTGCGCAAGAGTGATTTTATCTTCACTTTCAATAAAGCACGGCATACTCAACGGCCACATTCTTTCATCTTGAAGGTGTCGAGCTGTATAGCGGTGTAAATCCCGCAAAAAAGCCAAATTATGGCTAATGCTTTTATCTACAGGAGTAATAAATTCGAGTAGGGACTCCGCAAAATCTGTCGTGATCCATTTATGTGTTAAAGCTTTTCCCAGCCCTTCTGGATGCAAGGTCTCTGCAATTGCGCCTGTAGGGGTTACACGCAATGTTTCACGCTCTATACCACGTTGAATACCATTTAGTGTTTCTGGGTGCGCCTCTAACCATGAGAGCGCTTTCGATACGTCCGGGATCAAGTCGACCTCCCGCCTGTGATGTTAATTTATTTTATTAAGGCAATTACTTTAGCTTAAATCACATAAATTGTCGCTGTCTAGATGTGTGGTTTATGAGGGAATAAATCAAAGATGCATGGAAAATGCGATTTAGTTAATTTTATGAATGGTAATTTTAGGCAAAAAAAAACTCCTCAAATGAGGAGTTTCTTAATGATGGTGCATCCGGGAGGATTCGAACCTCCGACCGCTCGGTTCGTAGCCGAGTACTCTATCCAGCTGAGCTACGGATGCAAAATTCATTCGATTTTGAATCGATGTATTCTCAATAACTTTTCTGAGTTAAATTAAAAGGTATTATTGATATGCTAAGTTATTAGCTAAGAGATGGTGCATCCGGGAGGATTCGAACCTCCGACCGCTCGGTTCGTAGCCGAGTACTCTATCCAGCTGAGCTACGGATGCATACTTAATGCAAGATGTGCTGCTCTCTCAAACTTCTTTATCAACTTCTACTTCTGTAAATCAACTTCTTAGTTACTGCTTTGTTTGGCTGCTAAAACCAAAACAAAACCCCATCAGATGTTCTCATAGGGTTAAAAATGGTGCATCCGGGAGGATTCGAACCTCCGACCGCTCGGTTCGTAGCCGAGTACTCTATCCAGCTGAGCTACGGATGCATAATCTAAAATGGCGGTGAGGGAGGGATTCGAACCCTCGATGCAGCTTTTGACCGCATACTCCCTTAGCAGGGGAGCGCCTTCAGCCTCTCGGCCACCTCACCATATTTTAGTTACACACGATTTGTTTTTTCAAACATCTCGTTGCTGTGTGGCGCACATATTACTTTCCTAGACTTAGAAGTCAAACAATTTTTCCAAACTTTTTGCATTCCGGTGTCTGTTTGCACATTTCACAAGCAAGATGATTAGTTTAACACCGAAAAAGATATATTTCAGCCCTTATGACACTAACTTTATAAACAAAAATACTGGAAAAAAATTATTCTACAAATGAATGAAAATGAGCTCACAGGATTGATTAGCCTATATTTCGAACAAAAGGAAACTAAATTTCAGTACAAGAGAACCGAAGACTAAGTAATAAAGTGAGTTTGATGCTAGAAAAGTATAAAAACGAAAGGATATTTTTAGAAATAATGCGAGTAAGACAAGCGCCCATTCTTGCTGTGTGGTCAATCATTGGACGCTTATTCATTATTATTGATTATCTGGTTGAGTCTTTTCAGCCTGGATCCGTTGATAAATTTCTTCACGGTGAACAGAAACTTCTTTTGGGGCATTAACACCAATACGAACTTGGTTGCCTTTGACACCCAATACAGTAACTGTTACCTCATCGCCTATCATGAGTGTTTCACCAACTCGACGAGTCAGAATAAGCATTCTTTGCTCCTTGAAATATTAAAAGAGTCGGGTCTCTAGGTATCCCCCGCTATTGTCCATCACACACCGTGAAAACGTAAAGCAATGACATTCACCTAAAGCATTGATGCCATCAATACAAGCATTCTAATTATTTACAAGCAAAATATAGCACTACAAACGATACATTAACAATGCCGCAACAGATTAAAGTTGCCTCATCTTTTAATGAGGCAACTTTGTAAGTGCTTACAGGCGTGCTTCAACCCATTCTTCGACACTCGCCATCGCAGCAGGCAATGAGTTAACGTCAGTACCTCCTGCTTGAGCCATGTCTGGGCGGCCACCACCTTTACCACCAACCTGACTTGCAATATGGGAAATCAAGTCACCTGCTTTAACTTTAGCAGTTAAATCATTAGTCACCCCAACAATCATACTGACTTTATCACCACTTGTTGTTGAAAGCACGATAATCGCTGATTTCAACTGATTTTTAAGGTCATCAACCATAGTTCTCAACAACTTAGGATCAGTATCTCCTAATTGAGTCACTAATAATTTGATGCCTTTCACGTCTTTCGCTTTGCTACTTAGTGAAGCACTTTCTTGAGATGCTTGTTGATCTTTTAGTTGCACAATTTCTTTTTCGAGCTGGCGAGATTTATCTAATGCCGCTTTCACTTTCTCGACAAGGCTATTCATATCACCTTTAACCAAGTGTGCAATTGCCGAAAGTTGCTCTGATTGATTGTGAATACTTTCAATTGCTGTAGTACCCGTCGTCGCTTCAATACGACGAACACCTGCAGCGGTACCCGATTCGCTAAGAATACGGAACAAACCAATATCTCCGGTACGACGCGCATGAGTACCACCACATAATTCGATAGAAAAATCACCCATACTCAGAACACGTACACGCTCTTCATATTTTTCACCAAATAATGCCATAGCGCCTTTTGCTTTTGCACCTTCTAAATCCATCAGTTCAGTTTCAATTTCTGAATTTTTACGGATTTGCGCATTCACAATATCTTCTACTTGGCGTAGTTGGTCTTGTGTCATCGCCTCAAAATGGGAGAAGTCAAAACGCAAGTATTTATCATTAACCAATGACCCCTTTTGAGAAACATGGTCACCTAATACTTGGCGTAATGCCGCATGCAGTAAGTGCGTTGCTGAGTGATTCAAACGTATAGCATCACGTCTAGCACTATCCACAAAAGCGGTAATTCTATGGTTAACAACGAGTGTTCCCGCTTCAACCTTACCAATATGCCCAATCGCTTGACCATATTTTTGTGTGTCAGTAACTTTGAAGCTCACACTATCATTATTTAAATAACCAGTATCACCGACTTGCCCACCAGACTCTGCGTAAAATGCTGTTTTGTCTAGTATAACTAAGCCTTCTTCACCTGCATTCAAGCTGTCTACAGGCTGGCCATCTTTATATAATGCAGTAATAGTCGCTTGTTGCTCATCATATTGATAACCGGAGAATTCACTGCGCTTATCAACTTTAATTAAAGAGTTATAATCTGCACCAAAACCACTGGATTCGCGCGCACGACGACGCTGGTCCTCCATCGCTCGCTCAAAACCTTCTTCGTCGACTTTAATATTGCGTTCACGGCAAACATCTGCCGTTAAATCGATTGGGAAGCCATAGGTGTCATATAAGCGGAATGCGGCTTCACCGTCCAGAGTATCCCCTTTCAGTGAGGCAAGTTCTTCATCTAATAACTGAAGACCACGTTCTAAAGTGCGAGCAAATTGCTCTTCTTCGGTCTTGAGAACTTTTTCGACCATTGCTTGCTGGCGTCCAAGTTCATCAGCCGCAGACCCCATGACGTTAATCAGTGGCGCGACTAATTTATAGAAGAAGGTATCTTTGGCACCAAGCATATAACCATGACGAACAGCACGACGGATAATGCGGCGCAGAACATAACCACGACCTTCATTTGATGGAATAACACCATCACTAACAAGGAATGCACAAGAACGAATATGGTCAGCAATAACACGTAATGATTTATTTTCTAAATCCGTCGCACCTGTTGCTTTAGCGGCTGCAGCGATGAGATCGCGAAAAATATCAATTTCATAGTTTGAATTAACGTGCTGCAATACTGCAGAAATACGCTCTAAGCCCATTCCTGTATCGACTGAAGGTTTTGGCAGAGGCTCCATTGTCCCGTCAGACTGACGGTTAAATTGCATGAAGACCAAGTTCCAAATTTCAATATAGCGATCACCGTCTTCTTCTGGGCTTCCTGGAGGTCCACCCCATATGTGGTCACCGTGATCATAGAAAATCTCGGTACATGGACCACAAGGACCGGTATCACCCATCTGCCAGAAGTTATCTGACGCATATGGCGCGCCCTTGTTATCACCGATACGAATAATACGCTCAACTGGAACACCAATTTCTTTGTTCCAAATGTCATAGGCTTCATCGTCAGTTGCGTAAACGGTCACCCACAGCCTTTCTTTTGGTAAGTTAAACCATTCTTCACTAGTCAATAATTCCCAAGCAAAACGGATAGCGTCATGCTTAAAGTAATCGCCAAAGCTAAAATTGCCTAACATTTCAAAAAATGTATGGTGGCGAGCGGTATAGCCCACATTTTCTAAGTCGTTATGTTTACCACCTGCGCGCACACAGCGCTGCGCGGTTGTCGCTCGGGAATATGCTCTTTTATCCAGACCAAGAAATACATCTTTGAACTGGTTCATCCCTGCGTTTGTGAACAATAGTGTAGGGTCATTATTTGGCACTAGTGAACTACTAGAGACCACTTGATGACCTTTTGTATGAAAAAAGTCGAGAAACGCTTGACGGATCTCAGCGGTGCTTTTACTCATATTTATCCCGATATCAAGCTGGAAACAGAATTACGAATTGTTGAGATGGAATGTAACATCACCTCTAATCAACTCTCCGATTAAAAAGTGACTGATAAGATAAAGTCTCTTTGTGCAGAAGTAAAATATAGATACATCCATTCGCAGCTTTCATTGTAAAGCGTCTAGATATTTTCTGAAAGTATGTTTATACCTTGCACTGGTGTATTTTTCCACAGAAAAACTGTTCAATAAACTATTAATGTAATAGGTTTAAAATAAAACAGGCGCAACCACATTAGCGGAGCGCCTATAATTTACTTACCAATCAATTAACTAGATTGATATTAAAATTCTTCTGGTGTTTCTTCTTCATCAGAATCATTGATAAAGTCTGTTGCCGCACTGCTAAATTCACCTGTGTGGTTTAATAACATTTCACGCAGTTTGGTATCAATTTCTTGGGCGACTTCAGGGTGCTCTTTTAAATAATTTGTTGAGTTAGCTTTACCTTGGCCAATTTTATCGCCGTTATAGCTATACCAAGCCCCTGCTTTTTCAATTAATTTGTGTTTTACACCCAAGTCAATTAGCTCGCCGAAGGTATTAATACCTTCACCATACAAAATTTGGAATTCAGCTTGTTTAAATGGCGCTGCAACTTTGTTTTTTACCACTTTAACGCGAGTTTCACTACCGACGATTTCCTCGCCATTTTTCACTGCACCAATACGACGGATGTCTAAACGAACAGATGCATAGAATTTTAATGCATTACCACCCGTTGTTGTTTCTGGGTTACCAAACATAACACCAATCTTCATACGAATTTGGTTGATAAAGATCAGTAGGGTATTAGATGTTTTTAAGTTACCCGCTAACTTACGCATTGCTTGGCTCATCATACGAGCAGCTAAGCCCATATGTGAATCACCGATTTCACCTTCAATTTCCGCTTTTGGTGTTAACGCAGCAACGGAGTCAACGATGATCACATCAACTGCACCTGAGCGAGTTAATGCATCACAAATTTCTAGCGCTTGTTCACCAGTATCGGGTTGAGAGCACAGTAAGTTATCGATATCGACGCCTAATTTTTTAGCATAGATAGGGTCTAAAGCGTGTTCAGCATCGATAAAAGCACACGTTTTACCGCTACGTTGTGCTGCTGCAATAACTTGCAGGGTTAGTGTTGTTTTACCTGAGGATTCAGGGCCGTAGATTTCAACAATACGACCTAGTGGCAAGCCACCAGCACCCAATGCAACATCAAGGGATAAGGAGCCTGTTGAGATAGTTTCAACATCCATAGAGCGGTCTTCACCAAGACGCATAATGGAACCTTTACCAAATTGCTTTTCAATTTGGCCTAATGCTGCTGCAAGTGCTTTTTGTTTGTTTTCA
This sequence comes from Providencia sp. PROV141, assembly GCF_028481645.1. Lineage (NCBI taxonomy): Bacteria > Pseudomonadati > Pseudomonadota > Gammaproteobacteria > Enterobacterales > Morganellaceae > Providencia > Providencia sp. PROV141. Next base: position 14,027 of record NZ_JAMPPR010000019.1, read on the forward strand.
TCAATAGCCATGTTTACTCCCTAAGTGCAATGCTTTGACCACTGCAAATAAAACGATTGAATTCGGTTTGTTGAAATTAATTATACTGTATAATCATACAGTATCAAGGAAATTTTTAATTTAACTGCTTTAAAAGTGTTTCAAGTATATAAACTGTTGATTGAAAACGAATTTCGTTTCGATTTCCTTGAAACACTCTATGTTGTGTTGTAACAAATACCGTTTGGTCTGCCTGTTTTTGCGCAAAACCAAACCATACCGTACCAACAGGTTTTTCTATACTACCGCCCCCAGGGCCTGCAATTCCACTAACTGAAACAGCGAAATCTGCACAGGCTTCTTGCAAAGCGCCTTCCGCCATTTCAGTAACAACTTGTTGGCTTACAGCGCCATACCGTTGTAAAGACTCACTCTTAACACCGATCATTTGATGCTTTGCTTCATTACTGTATGTCACAAAACCGCGCTGGAAGTAATCTGAGCTACCCGAGATATCGGTTAAAACCTTCGCAACCCAGCCCCCAGTACAAGACTCTGCGGTTGTGACTGTTTTACCCTGTTCTTTCAGTTTCAGTCCAACCTGAATACTCAGTGTTTCAAGCCGCTTCTCATCTATCATGATGTTATCTACCTTTATGCCATTTTTTTACGAGCACGATCCCAAACCCATAAACCTGCAATCGCAATTGCAAATACAGCACCAAAACCAATACCCGCATTCACAACTGACAAACCTGCTTTAATAGCGAGTGAGTACAAGCCTAACATAATCAGCATTGCACTATTTTCACCTAAATTTTGTACGGCGATCGCATTCCCAGCTCCAACGGTTTCCTTCCCTTTTTCTTGCAATAATGCATTCAATGGAACGACAAATAAACCGCCAAAAACCCCAAGAATGATTAAAATAAAATAGGATGGAATAATGTTAGTTTGCAAAGAAAGTAACACTACCATCACACCTATAATAACTCCCGCAGGGATGCATCGATAAACCGTTTTTAAGGTAATAAATTTGGCAGCAAGCCCCGCACCTGCGACTATCCCCACCGCAACCATTGCATTTAGAATGGTTGGTGTGGTGTTGTCTTGTAACCCCAACGCCACAGGCACCCACGCAACGAGCAGAAAACGCAACGTTACCCCGGCTCCCCAGAACAAGCTAGTTCCGACGAGTGAAAAACGACTTTCTTGATTCGCCCATAGCACACGGCAAGCACTGAAAAAAGACGTCATCAACAGCTTAAGATCCCAACCTTTTCCTGGCCTCGCCGCAGCTAAGTGTGGGATGAAAAAATTCGCGATAACGGCTAACGCATACAGTACAGCACATGTACCTAACGCTAAGATTAAGTTAATATCGGAAAGCATTCCTCCGACAACTGACCCCACTAAAATGGCTGCAATTGTTGAAGCCTCCATCACACCATTGGCCTTAACAAGGTTATCGCCACCAGTGAGTTCACCGAGAATACCGTATTTAGCCGGTGAATAGGATGCGGCACCGATACCTACTAACCCATAGCAAAGGAATGGGTTTAGGCCAAAACAAATCCCTAATGCTCCAATAAACTTAAAGATGTTAGAAAACAACATCACTCGGCCCTTTGAAAACCTATCGGCGATTTGCCCAACAAATGGCGCTAAAATGATATAAGTGAAAACAAACACCATTTGCAAGATAGGGTGACTCCACTCGGGGTAAAATTCGGCTTTGAGCTGGGCTAATATGGCAAATAATAATGCATTATCCGCAAATGCAGAGAGGAACTGTGAAGCCAGTACTGCTTTCATACCTCGGCTCATTAGCGGTGAATTGGAAGTGCTTTCTTGCATATTATTCATCCTTTAATGCCATTTGCTTTAATGTGACAAAATCCGTTTTACCACTACCTAGCACTGGCAACTCTTTAACAAAACGAATATCGCGTGGAGCCGCTAACTCGGTTAACCCTTTGCTTTTGGCTGCACGGGATAATGCGCTACGGTCTAATTCTTTATCTGTTGTGAACAAGACAAGCGCTTCACCTTTACTGCTATCTGGCTTTGTAACCACACCATGATTTGCATTGGGAGAAAGAGATGCCACCATTTGCTCGATACTTTCGAGGGAAACCATTTCGCCTGCAAGTTTAGCAAAACGTTTAACACGGCCTTTTATTGTACAGAAATTTTTATAGTCTAATTCAACGATATCACCAGTGTCGTACCAACCTTCCTCTATTTCACCTTGTGCATTTTCAGCTTGTGGTGTTTCAAGGACGCCTGGGGCTTCAACGCGCAAATACCCTTTCATAATATTTGGGCCTTTAAGCTGTAATTTACCACCCTGTTCAATTCCAGAAATTGGAATAATTCGCGCTTCCATTTCAGGTAAAATTTGCCCAACAGAGCCTTCTTTCGCGGCCATAGGGACATTGATTGATACAATTGGCGCACATTCAGTGACCCCATAACCTTCAAGAATTCGGATGCCAAATTTATCAAACCAGATTTTTTTCGTTTTATCCGATAATTTTTCTGCACCGGCAACCACATAACGTAAACGTGCGAAATCATACTGATGAGCAAACCGTGCGTAGTTGCCTAAAAAGGTTGATGTTCCGAATAATACGGTGCAGTTTTTGTCATAGACTAATTCAGGAATGACTCGGTAATGCAATGGGCTTGGATAAAGGAAAACTCGGCTTCCTGAAAATAGAGGGATAAATAAACCAACCGTCAAACCAAATGCGTGAAATAACGGCAGTGACGACATAAAACGGTCACGTGGGGTGAAATCAGCGATCGTTTTTATTTGTTCTACGTTTGCCATCAAGCTAGCATGGCTGTGAACAACACCTTTTGGTGTACCTTCAGAACCAGATGTGAATAAAACAACGGCTTCATCAGACGGTTTACGAGGAAGAATGGCTTTTTTAGGGTTGAATAAGTGTTTAATAATCCATAATTTATCTTGCCATGTTACCGTATCTTTTAAATCTTCAAGGTAAATCCAGCTTGCTTCTGGTACTTGTTCTGGAATATGAGTTAAGTTGCCTTTTTCCAAAAATTGGCGCGAAGTAAAGACGACTTTCGCCGCAGAGGCTTTTAACGCGTTGCTAATACCGTGACTGCCTGCGGTGTAATTGAGCATAGCAGGCACTCGGCCTCTCATTAAAGCGCCAAAAATTGCAGCTGCGGTGACTGTCGCATTTGGCAATAATAGGCCAACTCTTTCATTTTCATGTGTATAGCGTTCAATAATACGACCAACCCCTAAAGTTTTTTTCAATAGGGATTGATACGAGTCTTCTTTAAATGCGATGTCCTCAATACAAGGCGTACGACGGCCAAAAAACTGAACACTTTGAATAAATTCTTCAACTAATGTGACTTGTGGTAAACAAGACATTCGAGCAGATTTCATGATTTGGTACAGGTGTTCACCAGCCAGAGCTCGACGCTCTACAGCCTTAGGTGCTTCTGGCATTGGTATAGCTTGTGCTGGCAAGATATGCAATGTGATCTTCGGAAACCATTTTAATGGAAAAATGCCTTTCAAACGCCCAAAATGGCTATATTGAGCCCCTTCTATACGAATAGGAACAACTTTTGCTCCGGACTTTGCGGCCACAAAAGCCGCTCCTTCGTATATTTTCATTAAAGAGCCATGAACCGAAATTCGGCCTTCTGGAAAAATAACTATCGGGCGCCCTTTTTCTACCTCTTTAACTAGATGACGAATACCTAGAGGGTTGGCAGGATCAAGAGGGACAATATCCGCATAGGGCTTAAGGCGCTTCACCATTTTCGGTGTGGCAAATGTTGAATAAACAGCAAATACAGGTTTAACAGGTAAGAAAAGCGCGATTAATACACCATCAAGGAAAGAAACATGATTAGGTGTAATCAAGCATTTATCTTGATTAAACTCTTTCGCATCGCCGATAACTTGCACGCGAAACAAAAATTTAAGTACTGTTTTGACTATCTTTGCCAACATAATGAGTCCCTATACTATGATTATATTTTTATATATTAGTGTGATATGACTATACCTTTAGTAACTTCTATCTTACTGAGCTACTCCCTTTACTCTAATTAGTATATTCCGAAAACACCGCTGGCTTATCACTCATGGGTTTAAGTTAAATCATTAAGTTGTGCGATGATATCGTCGACAGGCTGTGCAGCATCAATAATATGGTGAGCTGTCGCACGGTAGATAGGTTCCCTTTGTTGCATCACTTCTTCAATTTCTTCAATTAAAGATTTCCCGGTCAAACTTGGTCGTTGATCCGCTTGTGGCTCTGCTGCAAGGCGTTTTGCTAAAACTTCAGGATGGGTATTTAAATAAATAACAGTGCCGTTATTACGCATAATTTGCTGATTTTCTTCTGCGAGAACCAAGCCTCCGCCAGTAGAAACAATTATATTATTTTGCTTAATCGACTTAAGGACGTCAGTTTCTAGCTGACGAAAGTAATCCCAACCGTGCTGTTCAACAATTTCAGCGATGCTTTTTCCCGCTTTTTCTAAAACCAATTTATCTGTATCAACAAATTGATAGCCTTTAGATTCTGCAAATTTTTTACCAATTGTGGTTTTACCCGAACCTCTTGGACCGATAATGTAAAACATTAAATTTCATCCCATCATCATGAATACTAAGCAATACTGATTACAAATTTGCTTATGATAAATTGCCTAATTTGACAAATAAAAAAAGAAAGCCACACAAGTGTGGCTATCTCATCATTTTTACTCATTACGGACGACTCAAAAAGTCGCCATATCCGATCCATTTATACGTTGTTAGTGCATCTAACCCCATAGGGCCACGTGAATGTAATTTCTGCGTACTCACTGCGACCTCTGCACCTAAACCAAACTGCCCACCATCAGTAAAGCGAGTGCTTGCATTAACATATACCGCTGCTGAATCTACACATTGAACAAAATAGTCAGCTTGATGAATAGATTCTGTCAAGATAGCATCAGAATGCGCAGTACCATACTGGCGAATATGGTCAATAGCTGCGTCAATGTCATCAACAATTTCTACGTTAAGATCCAGTGATAGCCACTCATCGACAAGGTTTTCAGGTTTAACATCAACAACTTTCGCTGGGCCTTGTTTTAGTAATGGAAGTGCTTTTTCACTCGCATGCAGTGTGACTTGTTGCTGCGCCATTTTTTCACTTAAAAACGGTAGGAATTCACTCGCAATTTCTTTATGAACTAATAATGTTTCAAGTGAATTACAGGCACTTGGGCGCTGAACTTTCGCATTAATAATTACGTTAATGGCTTTATTAAAATCCACCGATTTATCAACAAACGTATGGCAAACGCCAATTCCCCCAGTAATTACCGGGATCGTGGATTGCTCACGACATAATTTATGTAACCCCGCACCGCCGCGAGGGATTAGCATATCGACGTAACGATCTAATTTGAGTAATTGCGCAACTAATTCACGGTCCGGATTATTAATAGCTTGTACTGAATCTGCTGGCAAGCCACTAATTTCCAATGCTTTTTGAATAACTTCCACCACCGCAAGGTTAGTATGATGCGTCTCTTTCCCACCACGTAAAATGACCGCATTACCTGTTTTTAAACATAGCGAAGCCACATCAACGGTGACATTAGGGCGTGCTTCATAGATAACGCCAACAACCCCTAATGGAACACGGCGACGTTGTAAATTTAAACCGCTATCCAATTGGCTTCCATCAATGATTTGCCCAACAGGATCAGCTAATTGACATACTTTTCTGACATCATCAGCAATACTTTTTAAACGCTCTGGCGTCAATAATAAGCGGTCTTGTAACGCCTCACTCATACCGCTTGCTTTTGCCTGCGCCATGTCTTTTTGATTCGCTGCAAGTATAACTGCATTATCTTGTTCTAGTAGATCTGCAATTTGTAATAGTGCGGCATTTTTTTGTTTGGTATTTAACTGAGCTAATTGCCATGAAGCAACTCTTGCTGCCTTACCCATTGTCTCTAACATAATTAACTCACTATCATATCATCACGATGAACAGCCACAGAACCGTGTTCATAGCCAAGTATTTTGCTGATTTCTTGTGAATGGTGCCCAGCAATCATTCGAAGTGCATCACTGTTATAATGGCTGACCCCATGAGCTAGGTCTTTTCCTGCCATATTACGAATACGGATCACTGCACCTCGAGAGAAGTCGCCTTCAATCTTTTTAATTCCTTTTGGTAACAATGAACTGCCTTTTTCCATAATCGCCAGTTGTGCACCATCATCAATGTAAACATCCCCAGCGGCTGGAGCACCGAAAATCCAACGTTTACGATTTTCCATTGGATTTTCTTGCCCATAAAAACGGGTACCAACAGGGAGATCTTCTATAACCGCATTAATAACATCCGGTTTATTGCCTGCAGCAATGATAACATCAATCCCTGCGCGGCCCGCGACATCTGCTGCTTGTAGTTTAGTTGCCATTCCGCCAGTTCCTAACCCACTGACGCTTCCCCCCGCCATTTCACGAAGTTCATCATTGATACCATACACTTCGGGGATCAATTTTGCATTTGGATTACTGCGTGGGTCGGCATCATATAAGCCTTCGATATCCGTGAGTAATAGCAGTTTGTCGGCATCGCCAAGAATCGCAGCCAAAGCAGATAAATTATCATTATCACCGACTTTTATTTCCGCGGTAGCAACGGCATCATTTTCATTAATAACTGGAATGATTCCGTTATCTAACAGAGCTTGTAAGGTATCTCGTGCATTTAAGAAGCGTTCTCTGTCTTCTAAATCGGCTCGTGTCAGTAACATTTGCCCAATATGAATGCCATAAATGGAGAATAACCGTTCCCATAACTGAATTAAACGACTTTGACCGACCGCCGCAAGCAACTGTTTAGATGCTATGGTAGCCGGCAGTTCGGGGTAATTTAAATGTTCGCGACCCGCGGCAATTGCCCCAGAAGTCACAATAATAATGCGATGCCCTTTTTCATATTGCTGCGCGCATTGCCTAACCAGCTCAACAATATGAGCTTGATTTAAACGGCGCGAGCCCCCTGTTAATACACTGGTCCCTAATTTAACTACCAGCGTCTGGCTATTTTTCATCATTTTTCTGCCATTAGGATTAATAAACCAAAAAGTAGGTATTATTTTTATCAGGAGAAGCGCGTTATGCCAACAAGCATAACGCAAAATTCAACAAAAGTTGGTTTAAAACAAATTTATGCGCTTAATTCCAGTTTTAATTCTGCCATTAGCGGGGAGGGAAAGAGGCTTAACTCAAGTTCAGATAATTGTTTTGCAAGGGCTTGGTGAAATGACACTAAATTTTGCTCGGTCGCTTCAATGGTTGCCGCGTCTTTTAGTGTTTTGACTTGCCAACTACCATGGCTGTTGTATAGGCCAAAATGATAAGTAAATTCAAAGCCCTTATCAGTTGCTACCAATTTTAGCCACCATCCCCAAAATTCACGTTTTTCTGGGGCAATATTTGCATTCACGCAAACAACGAGGCTATCAAATATATAACAGCCATTTAAACATTGTTTTTCACGTAAATAAGGTCCTATCGAAGCAAACTTCTTTAAATACTTTCCATTTGAGTAATCAGTCGGTAAAGCCATGTTAAGGATCTCCTTCTTGGGAAGATCCCTTTTTAACAAATGGGTAAAAATAAGCAAGTTATTAAATAAAATTAAAGTATTTTTGCTTTTAACCAATTAGTGGTTTCACTTAACGCCTTTTCAAAATTAGCAAAAACAGGCTGGCTTGGTAGCATTATCGTATCGGCATCCATCGAAGAGCGTCGAATTAAATCAGATTCGGCTTTAGGGCTATAAATATCATCTTTAAGGCTAACCGATAACATTGGGACTTTACTGCGTCGCCCTAAAAGCCCTTGATTTTTAAGTGAATAACAACTTAATTCATGGCGTAAAGCAGAACCATCAACTTGATAAATACCCAAACGACTGGCGAACACATCCAAAACCATCCGAGGAATATCCTGCTGATATTTCTCTTCATGCAATAAACTGTGCACAATTGGCCCTATGACAGCGACTGCTTTAATCTTGTCTGGACACATATAAGCTAATCTTAACGCTATATTTGCGCCAAAACGCATACCCACGATGCCAAAACGTGTGTGGTCAATCCAAGCGATATCCCCAAGCTGGCGAACAATTTGCTCATGTAGGGTGCTTGTTTCCTGTGTAAGCTTTTGTTTTACCGAATAACCAATAGACGGCATATCCAGTGTTAGCATCGCAATGCCGAGAGGTTCGAGGTAGTCACGGAAATAGCGGCAAAAATCAATTTGTAAGCTATCTAACATACCGCAAATCATCACTGTCGGGTAAGGCCCTTGACCGTGTGAAGGAATATGCAAAAAGCCACAGACTTCTTTTCCACCATCAACTTTAAATGGAATTTTCTTTAAACGATATTGAGAAAACTTTGCTGCGCTATCATACGCTTTACAAGCCAGCAAAATAGCTTGATCAGCCAACTCGTCACCTTTAATAAAAGGATAAGCAGCAATACTGTATAAGTTAGCTGAACGCAACCAAGCGTCCCCTGCGTCTGTACCTTTTTCAAGTTCTAATGCTTTTTGCTGCCAATGCATGGCTTGCTGAGACCATTCAAAACACCAATTTCCACGACGATTGCCAATGACCGTATCCAATAAATTATCATTACTACGCTCAGCATCTGAGATAGCAATACGACTTAGCACCTCTTCAATTTCTAAGGCGTCTATTCCTCGCCAAATCCACATTAAGCGGTTAATCATACGGTACCACCCCGCATGGTGAGATCCACTTAACACGCTATGTTCTTTAATTTGAGAAATTGTTTGAGATGAATAAGAGACTAATGTTGACGTTTCAACTTGTCTGACTTTAGGTTTGAAAAGTTTTTCTGAAAGGTTTTGCTGAGTCATCCCTATTTCCTTGTCTATCAGAGTTGAATTTGGCCAAAAATAAAGGGAATGCAAAAATGCACTCCCCAAATTATATCGTGTTTAGTTTAAAAATTTTAGGTATTAATGTGTTTTTGCAATCAATAAATTCTATAACACTTTATAATTACAATGTTTTTACCTAAAACTCGCGTAAAACACAGATTTATTTATCTTGTTCACACAATGGTTTAACAAAAACGACACCCATATCCCATGGCTGTTCGATCCATGTGTCTTGTGGGATATCAACTACGTAGTCATCCACTAATGGACGCCCTGCAGGTTTTGCAAAAATAGTAACAAAGTGGGCTTTAGGGTACATGTTACGGATAGCTTGAGCTGTGCCGCCTGTATCCACCAAATCATCAATGACAATATAGCCTTCACCATCACCTTCAGCACGTTTAATCACGGTTAATTCGCGCTGGTTGTTATGGTCATAGCTAGAAATACAAACAGTGTCAACGTTACGAATACCAAGTTCGCGTGCTAGAAGTGCACCAGGAACAAGGCCACCACGGCTAACCGCGATAATACCGGTCCATTGCTCTACTGGTAATAAACGTTGTGCGAGTTTACGGGCATGTATTTGCAACATATCCCACGTTACGACATATTTTTCGCTCATAAAATTCGGGTCCCGACTGCTGAGTAAATCTGAAATGTGTCTTGCGGAAAAAAGGTTGCGCGAGATTATAGTGATTTGGCCGGTTAAAAACCAGTAAAAAGCACCATTCGACATTAATTATTATCATTTACACTGTCCATTGCTCAAAAGAAAGTGTTATCCTGAGTTTATCAGCAATGCATCATTTAATTTTGCATATCAAGCTAGTAACTAACATAACTCAACTAAAAATCTCTGAGGTAATTTGAGTTGCTCGGTCAATAAAACTAGTGATGCCATACCCCAAGGAAATTAAATATTTTCCCTAAATAATTTGGGTTGTGGCTAGACGGCAAATGAGAAAATCCCGAGGAGCATACATAAGTATGTGACTAGGGTTTACGAGTGAAGCCAACAACGCTACAACTCAAAATATGACGGGAAAAGGAGAAAAACGTGTCTGAACTTGCTATATTATCCCCCCAACCACTATGGGACATCTTCGCGAAAATCTGTTCTATCCCGCACCCTTCATACCACGAAGAAGCCTTAGCCGCACATATTGTTGATTGGTCAAAACAAAAAGGCTTTCACGTTGAGCGCGATGAAGTGGGCAATATTCTGATCCGTAAACCTGCAACGCCTGGTTATGAAAACCGCAAAGGCGTTGTTTTACAAGCTCACTTAGACATGGTGCCACAGAAAAATAACGACACGGTACATGACTTTAAAACAGATCCAATTCGTCCATATGTTAATGGTGAATGGGTCACCGCTGAAGGAACCACTTTAGGTGCTGATAACGGCATTGGTTTAGCTTCTGCGTTGGCTGTTCTTGCTGATGATAGTGTTGAGCATGGGCCAATGGAAGTTCTTCTGACCATGACCGAAGAAGCCGGCATGGAAGGTGCGTTTGGCTTGAAAGCAGGCTGGTTACAAGCCGATATTCTGATTAACACCGACTCAGAAGAAGAAGGTGAAATTTACATGGGCTGTGCTGGTGGAGTTGACTTTACCACTACGTTTGACCTGACGCGTGAAGTATTACCACAAGGCTATAAAACCTTCACAATGACCTTAAAAGGCCTAAAAGGTGGGCACTCAGGTGGTGATGTACATTTAGGCTTAGGTAATGCCAATAAACTGTTAGCACGTTTTCTAGCTGGGCACGCAGAAGATTTAAACCTAAAACTATTAGATTTCAGAGGCGGTACTGTTCGTAATGCGATTCCACGTGAAGCCTATGCCATTATTGCTGTTCCAGCAGACAAAGTTGCTGAGTTAACTGCGCTAAGAGCACGTTATGAAGATATTCTGAAAAATGAATTAACTGTCGTCGAACCCAACCTTGTTCTGCTACTAGACGAAACCCAGAGTGAGCTGAAAGCTCTTTCTGACGATTGCCAAAAACGTTTTGTTTTCTTCTTAAATGCAGCACCAAACGGTGTGATCCGCATGAGTGATGTTGCCATTGGTGTGGTTGAAACGTCACTTAACGAAGGTGTTGTTCGCCTGACAGAAGATAAAGCAGAAATTATCTTCCTTGTTCGTTCACTTATCGATAGCGGTAAAAACTACGTTGTTAACATGCTGACATCTATCAGTAAATTAGCACACGCCCAATACCGTGCAGAAGGTAGCTACCCAGGTTGGCAACCAGATGCAGACTCACCTGTGATGCATTTAGTCAGCGATACCTACAACAAGCTGTTCGGTAAAATCCCGAATGTCATGGTGATCCACGCAGGCCTTGAGTGTGGTCTATTCAAAAAACCTTACCCAGACATGGATATGGTTTCAATTGGGCCAACTATTCGCGGTGCACACTCCCCTGATGAACGTGTACACATTGCAAGCGTTGGAGAGTATTGGAAATTACTAACTGCGGTTTTAAAAGTAATTCCAGTCAAAGAATAAACAATTCATTGTTGTGACCCCCCATCATACGATGGGGGGTCACACTGCTGACAAACATATTATGTTTGGCGGCAAGTCTAATAGGTTTTGAAAATAAATGAGGAAAATCAAATTATTGATTTTCGTCTGATAACACAAAGCGGGAAAAACCACGCTTTTATCCCGCTTTGTTAACAACCTCAAACACCCATCATGCGATGAGTGTTTTTTATAATTCAAGCAATAATTGCCTTTCAAGCTGCGGGCTTTGCAGCATCACATGCAAACCAACTAACCGAACACTACGCCCTAAGCGGCGATGATCCCAAACTTGTTTCGCTATCTGAACTAAATCTTGTTTATTAAGAATTGGGTATACGTGTTCTTGTGTTGTTTGCTGAAAGTCTGCAAATTTAAATTTTACACCTTGACGAGCAATACGCAGATCGGGTTTTACCTTCGCTAAACGCAATTGTAGCTCGTCATAGAGCCTATCAAGCAGTAACAGACAATCGTTCCATTGATATATATCTTCTGCAAGGGTACGTTCAACCCCTACCGACTTTCTGAGCCTATCAGGGTTAATAGCACGCTCATCGATACCATGGCATCGATCCCAAAGTACCTGCCCAAATTTACCCATGCTTTTAACCAATGTAACAACATCATATTTTTGGACATCAGCACAAGTGAGTAACCCCATATCCGCTAATTTCTGAGCGGTAACCTTACCCACGCCAGGAATTTTTTTAAGAGGCAAGCTAAGAATAAATTGATCAATATTTTGCGGCGTGATCACGAATTGGCCATTAGGTTTATTCATGTCTGAAGCTATTTTCGCCAAAAATTTTATTGGCGCTATCCCCGCTGAAGCGGTTAATTGCAGTTCATCAAAGATTTGCTGGCGAATGGCCTCAGCAATTAGCGTTGCAGAGCCATGTAATTGCGTACAATCAGTGACATCCAAATAAGCTTCATCAAGAGAAAGTGGTTCTATGAGGTCAGTATAGCGTGCAAATATTTTTCGAATATACAGGGAGGTTTCTTTGTAAAGTGCCATATGCCCAGGAACCACTTTCAAGTGAGGGCAAAGCCTAAGTGCAATCGCAGTAGACATCGCACTGTGAACACCGTAGCGACGGGCTTCATAATTTGCAGTACTAATAACTCCTCGGCGATCTGCGCTTCCCCCCACCGCAATGGGGACATTACGAAGGCTTGGGTCGTCACGCATTTCGATCGCTGCATAAAAGCAGTCCATATCAATATGAATAATTTTACGCACAGGTTAGCTCTGCCAATCAAACACCTGATTAAATATACAGTATTTTTATTAGCCATGCAATTATTGTCACATCTCCATAAAATTGATGAATAGAAAATCTAACCTCATGATAATTAGGCAATTCATATTATTGCAATAATCATCTGCCAAGCTATCCAACTCAAGATTCGATTTAAAGTTTGTCTTAAAAATAAGCGTTAATACTTACTTTTAAACAAAAAAGTAATAAAAAGAGTTGTTTTACCAACAACAATACCTTGAAAAACTATTTATGGATCATCTCTATGGCAATTATATCAACATCAAAATATGTTAAATTTATGGCTCCTCTCATAATGCTGCTTGCTAGCCAAACAGTTTTCGCACTATCACCTAATTTAGCACTATCACCTAAAATTGTAGCTCACCGTGCAGGAACAGCGGATGCACCAGAAAACACAATTTATGCCATTGATTTAGCCAAGCAAAATAATGCTGATGCTATTTGGCTTACTGTTCAACTTAGTAAAGATAATCAATTAGTCCTATATCGTCCGAGTGATCTAGATTCATTGACGGACAAAAAAGGTAACGTATCTGCTTATACTGTAGAACAACTCAATCATGTCAATGCTGCTTATAAGTTTAGTCAAAAACATAATCAGCAATTCCCATTACAAAAAACAACTATCGCTACACTAGAAAGTATTCTACAAAAATACCCAGACACAACTTTCTACATAGATTTAAAATCCCCTGACGCCAGCCCTGATATTCAAGCAAAGGCGATTTTAGCCCTCTTAGATAAAACCAATGCATTTAATCAAGTACGTTTTTATTCCACTAATGATGAATTTTTAAAAGCACTCAAATCCCTTTCTCCAAAGATCCCACTATTTGAAAGTCGTGATGAGACTCGCACCCTGTTGGCAAATGTTGTGATGAACCATCAATGTTCAATAGCAAATGACAAAACAACAACTCGTTGGTATGGCTTTGAATTACATCGTAAAGTTGAAGTAGTCGAAAAATATACATTAGGAGAAGCACGTTCACCTGCAACCCTTTCATGGGATAAAGAAGCCATCGACTGTTTTAGAAAAAATGGCAATGCTTATATCATTGTCTTTGGCGTTAATACTGACAGTGACTACCAACTTGCAAAAGAAATTGGCGTAGATGCTGTAATGGTTGATTCCCCAAAAGCATTTAAAAAATAATCAAATAACATCACCTAAGCTATTATTACTTTAATAATAGCTTAGGAATTAAATCACATCCTAAAAACATTCATTCCTTTTCATCAATTAATAATAATTGTTCTTAATTTACCTCTATAGAAAAATTGATATATTTAATCCGCCACAAAAAACATTTAAAAATAAACTAAAATAAAGGATTTTATATGTCAAACAACTTAACTATAACTGTAGAAAATTATTGGAATGAAAGATTAGAGAAAGTTGAAATATTTTACCATAATAGTGACCTTCCAAATAATAATGCCTTTGTATTTTTTGATTTGGAAAGTAGACAGTCGTCTACTACCGTAGATTCGGGTGTATTTCCTTTATCAACCAGAGGTGAAAGCTCATGGAAAGCTAGAATTAGCACTGAATCAGGTACTGTTTGGAGCAGCGGTGATTTTTTACTATGCCAAATTAATCCTGATGATAATAATACTGTTACAATTAGTTTTGATGGAAATTTTGAAAATATGACAGTTTATTATCCATCTTCTAGCTCGTGCTCTAAAAAAATGGAATTAAGTAAGAAAAACTAAGCAACAAAAAACATAGGCTATAATAACAGAATTCAACCATATGATATTTTAAATTTTGGATAATAAATTGGAACACATCTTAATTTCCAGATAAGAGATTAGTATAAACCCCATAATAATTAACTAACCTAAAATATTATTAAAGTAACACCTTAACATAAGAACAAAATAATTTAATTATAGTTTGGTTTTGTATTTTGCTATTAAAAACAACCATCAATTACACATTTAAAACCATTACACGTATTTGATATTAAAGGAGGTTACATGTCAAACCTTGGAACAATGATTGTCGAAAATTATTGGAATGAAACATTAAAAAAAATTGAAATACATTATCATAATAGTGATACCCCCTATGATAGTGTGTTTATATTTTATAATCTAGGAGACTCCACATCTAGCTCTACTGCCAATTCATTCCCTTACTCAACAACAGGTAAAAGTGCTTGGAAAGCTAAAGTTACAACGAAAAATAATGAACTGTGGAGTAGTGGTGACTTTTTACCTTGCCAAATTAACAGCAGTGATAATGGAAAGGTTACGATTAGATTTGATGGCAATACAAAAAGCATGCATGTTAATTACCCAGTCTCCGATTCATGCACCAAGAGAATGCAGCTAATTTAGGCCATATAATAGATAAAAACAGAGTAAATTTATATTAAGAGATTAGTATGCTAGCTCCATTAGGCTTAGTAACTGTTGAAAATTATTGGAATGAAAATATCAAAGAATTTAAGTTAGTCATTAATACATCTAATTTCACGAACACCTATAAAGTTTTTAATAATATAAAAGATAAACAAGTTTTAAAAGATGCCTATAGTTTTGTCTTTTTCTATGAAAAACAAATATCTTGGCAAGTCACTTTTATAACAGAAAGTGGTGAAACTTGGGGTAATGATTCATTTCTTCCTTATAACTTCGCTACCTCAGATAATGGGAAAGCAATCATAGGTGTTAATGGCGACTCCAAACGCCTATATGTTGCCTTTCCTTCATCGAGTTCTTGTTCAATGGCTTTAACACAGATGTCATAAAGTTGTTTATAACATATTCTTAGTAAAGATTTATTATATTCTTGCTCATACAAGATAAAATAATATTTGGAGATGTCTAATAGTTATATTTAGACATCTCCAGCTCATTACTAGTTATATAACCATTAAATATTACTATTCAAATAATACGGTTTTTATCCAGTATTTTTTGGCGGGCTTCTTCACGCGCCATGCGTTTTTTACGTGCATCACAAGGCTCAGGGCAATCACACACCTTTTCAACACCAATACTGCTTAACCCGCCGCAGCTACCTTGAATACTCTTACGCTTAATAATATATCCAAGTGACATACCTAAAAAGGCCAGCAAAAACAGTGCAAAGGCTGCAATAAAAATATTCAGCATTTTTTATCCTCCTACAACTACTGTTTTTTGGTTAAAAATGGTTCGAATGCCTTAGTATAGCGCTCTTCAAAACCTTTATCTGTCTTAACAATCATAAAAACAGGAATATTCATTTTTTCAGCTAAAGCAAAGCCAACTTCAGGCCCTAAAACATTTAGTCCTGTAGATAAGCCATCAGCACTCATGCAATTTTCTGCAATTACTGTAATAGAGACTAAATTATGTGTGATTGGTTTTCCTGTTTTTGGGTCTATCGTATGAGAAAAACGAACGCCATCTTGCTCGAAGTAATTACGGTAGTCCCCTGATGTAGCGATAGAACGGTCACCTGGTTCAATAATCTCTTGTGCTGTTTGGCTGACACCATCCGATGCGGGTTTTTCTATTGCGATACGCCATGGCACTTCTTTACCATTTGTTCCTTTCGTACGCACTTCGCCACCAATATCAACCATATAATTATTGATGCCTAATGATTCTAAATATTCTGCAACAACGTCAACACCATAGCCTTTCGCAATTGAAGAAAGATCGACGTACAGCTCAGGGATCGTTTTAATTAAGTTATTATCTTGAACAGCAAGTTTTTCGATGCCAACCCATGCTCTGCGCTTAGCCAATTCTTCATCCGAAGGTGCTTTAGTGACTCTTCCTTCAGGACCAAACCCCCATAAATTAACTAAAGGCCCAACCGTTACATCTAATGAACCATCAGTCAGCTTATTAATTTCAATGGCTTTTTTAACCACAGTTGCCGTTGCAGCAGAAACAGGGAACGGTGTATTGACTTCTTTAAACTGATTAAAACGGCTTAATTCTGAATCTGGGCGATATGTTGACATTTGGTCGTTAACTTCTTCCAAACGTTTATCTATTTCGGCTTGAATTGCTTCAGGCTTTGGCTCCGAAGAATCTGTGACATATTTAACCGAATAATACGTACCCATTGTTTGCCCCTGAAGATTCTGTTGTTCAGGTCCACCACAGGCAGTAAGAAACAGTGCTGCAACAAATAGCAGTACCGAGGTATAAATTCTTTTACTTAGCATAATTTTCTCCGCGTCAATCATGAGCGCATTTTGTTAAGGCCGCCCAGACTATTAACACACTTTACATCGTCACCCATGCAGAGAATGTTCCAGTCAAAATAATCATAAACCTACCTATTAACCGTTAACTAATTAGCGCTTAATAGATTTACTAAAATCACAAAGAGGGAAAATATTTTCCCTCTTTAAAGTGTTACTGTCTACTGACTTTGATTAGTCTAATAAAATCAGCTAAGTTGCTTAACCACCGAAGTCATCCAATAAGATATTTTCATCTTCAACACCGAGGTCTTTCAACATTTTGATCACGGCAGCATTCATCATTGGAGGACCACACATGTAGAACTCACAATCTTCCGGTGCTGGATGGTCTTTCAAGTAGTTTTCATATAAGACATTATGGATGAAGCCAGTATAACCATTCCAATTATCTTCAGGCATAGGGTCAGAAAGTGCTACATTCCATGTAAAGTTTTCATGTTCTGCAGCGAGTTGGTCAAAATCTTCGGTGTAGAACATCTCACGGACAGAACGTGCACCATACCAGAAACTAATCTTACGTTTAGAATCTAAGCGGCGCAGTTGGTCGAATATATGAGAACGCATTGGTGCCATACCCGCACCACCACCGATAAACACCATTTCAGCTTCCGTTTCTTTAGCGAAAAACTCACCAAACGGCCCAGAAATAGTCACTTTATCCCCTGGCTTTAATGACCAAATATAAGAGGACATAATTCCTGGTGGAACATCCGGATTACGAGGTGGTGGTGTAGCAATACGCACGTTTAGCATGATAATACCATGCTCTTCCGGGTAGTTTGCCATGGAATAGGCGCGAACAGTTGGCTCTTTAACCTCAGACACATAACGGAATAGGTTAAATTTATCCCAATCTTCACGGTACTCTTCTGGTACATCAAAATCTTCATATTTGACAACATGTGCCGGGCATTCAATCTGAATAAAGCCACCCGCACGGAAAGGAACGACTTCTCCTTCAGGAATTTTCAATTTCAGCTCTTTAATGAAAGTGGCTTTGTTATCATTAGAAATAACTTCACACTCCCATTTTTTCACGCCAAATATTTCTTCTGGAAGCTCAATTTTTAAATCTTGCTTAACGTTGACCTGACACGCTAATCGGCAGCCTTCTTTTGCTTCACGCTTGTTAATGTGAGAAAGCTCAGTAGGCAGAATATCACCACCGCCTTCTTTGATTTTTACACGGCACTGACCACAAGAGCCACCACCACCACACGCTGATGAAACAAAAATACCTTGGTTTGATAACATGCCTAATAGCTTGTCACCCGCAGGAGCTTCAAAACTTTTGTCTGGATCGCCATTAACTTCAACTTTGATGTTCCCTGTGTTGACTAGCTTGGATTTTGCAAACAGGATTAAGCCTGTCAGCACCAAGACAATCAGGGTAAACATCACGACACCTAAAATAATAATTTCCATGAATTCTTCTCGCCTTTATAGCTGCACACCGGAGAAGGACATAAAGCCCAATGCCATTAAACCGGTTGTCACAAAGGTGATACCTAACCCTTTTAGACCCGATGGAATATCTGAGTACTTCATCTTCTCTCGAATAGCTGCCATCAATACGATTGCGAGCATCCAACCGATCCCCGAACCGAACCCATATACGACCGATTCGCTAAAGTTATAGTCACGTTGCGCCATGAAAGAAACACCACCAAAAATGGCACAGTTAACGGTAATCAATGGCAAAAAGATACCTAACGCGTTATACAGTGATGGGAAGTAGCGATCTAAAATCATTTCAAGGATCTGAACTAACGCGGCAATAACACCGATAAACGTGATAAAGTTCAAGAAGGATAAGTCGATACCTTCAGCAATCGCGCCATCACGTAATACCAAGTTGTATACCAAGTTATTGGCTGGGACAGAAATCCCAAGAACTACCGTTACAGCGATACCCAGTCCAAAAGCAGTTTTTACATTCTTCGATACCGCAAGGAAAGTACACATTCCCAAGAAAAATGCTAATGCCATATTTTCAATAAAAATGGCTTTAACAAACAGGCTAATATAGTGTTCCATGTGATTAGTCCTTCTCTACCTGAGCTGGTTTCAGGGTACGTAACCCCCAAATCAGCATACCGATGATAAAGAATGCACTTGGCGCGAGGAGGAACAGGCCATTTGGCATGTACCAACCACCGGTTTGTAGTGATTCAAAAACTGTGATACCAAACAATTTGCCGGAACCAAATAACTCACGTAAAAAGCCGACTAAAACAAGGATCACACCATAACCTAGACCATTACCAATACCGTCCATGAAGCTTTCAATTGGAGGTGCTTTCATTGCATAAGCTTCAGCACGCCCCATTACGATACAGTTAGTAATAATCAAGCCAACAAATACAGAAAGTTGTTTTGATATTTCATAAGCATATGCACGTAAAATTTGGTCAACCACAATAACTAAGGAAGCAATGATTGCCATTTGAACGATAATACGTACGCTGCTCGGAATATAATTCCTGATGAGTGAAATAAAGAAGTTAGAAAATGCCGTCACTAAGGTTACAGCAATCGTCATAACGAGTGCTGTTTCTAACTTCGTTGTCACTGCCAGTGCAGAACAAACCCCTAATACCTGTAAAGCAATTGGGTTGTTATCCAATAACGGCCCAAGTAGGACGCGTTTTACTTCTTTTGAATCAGCCATTATTCAGCGCTCCTTCACGTACTTTTTTCAGGAACGGACCAAAACCGTTATCCCCTAACCAGAAATCAAACATATGTTGGATTCCGTTTGATGTTAGAGTCGCACCTGAAAGGCCGTCGATACCGAATGGGTTATCTGTCGCACCACCGCGCACGATTTTAATTGCCGGAACCCCCTGCTCATTGAACAGTTTTTTACCTGGCCATTGGGCTTTCCACTGAGGGTTATCAACCTCACCGCCCAGCCCTGGTGTTTCACCATGTGCATAATAAGTGATACCACGAGAGGTGACACCATCTACATCTACCGCAATAAAGGCATACATGACAGACCACAAACCAGAGCCGTAAACAGGTAAAATAATTTGTGATACTTTTCCTGCTTCATCTTTAACCAAATAGATTTCAGCGCTATTGGCACGACGGCGAATTTTTGCAATATCTTCCGCAGGAGAGAGTGCAATACTCGTTTCTTCGCTACGTAGCTCGCTATTTAAGTCATAACGGCTAGTGCTATCAGATAATTCATTAGTTTTAAAATTCAAAAGTTTAGGTTCGATACGATCCTTATATACATCTTGAACTTCCTCAGCGGTCATTTTAGGTTGCAGCAAGCCAGCAACACTTAAAATATTACGTTGAGTATCTAACTGAATCTGTTCTTGCTGCTGTGGTTTTAGACCAACTGCAGCCCCTGCGACGACAATAGAGCAAACTAGACAAAGAATAAAAACAACTAGAAATGTTCTGCCGACGCTATCGTTATTCATTGGTTTTTCATTAGCCACGAGCTTTTCTCCGCTTAATATTTGCTTGAACGACCAGATAGTCAAACAGAGGAGCAAACAGGTTGGCGAATAGGATCGCCAGCATCATCCCTTCTGGATAAGCTGGGTTAACAACCCTGATAAGAACACACATTACACCGATCAGAATGCCGTACGCCCATTTACCTTTGTCTGTGAAAGACGCTGATACCGGGTCTGTCGCCATAAAAATCATACCGAATGCGAAGCCACCAAGTACCATGTGCCACCACCATGGCATGGCAAATAACGGGTTCGTATCAGAGCCAATAGCATTGAATAGGTAGGACATTGCAATCATGCCAACCATCACGCCAGCAACAATACGCCATGATGCGATACGGAAGAACATGATAAGAGCACCACCAATAAACAACATCAGTGTTGACACTTCACCAATTGAACCTGGCATATTACCTAAAAAGGCTTGCATCCAAGTAATAGGCTCATGAGTCACCGTGTTCATTAGGGCATGCTCACCACCTGTTGCCCATTGTGATAATGGTGTCGCACCAGAGAAGCCATCAGCAGCAGTCCAAACTAAGTCACCTGATATTTGAGCAGGATAAGCAAAGAATAAGAAAGCACGGCCAGCTAATGCTGGGTTTAAGAAGTTACGCCCAGTACCGCCAAAAATTTCTTTCGCAACAACAACCCCGAAAGTGATACCTAATGCAGCCTGCCATAAAGGAATGGTTGGTGGCACAATCAAGGCAAATAGAATCGAGGTAATAAAGAAGCCTTCGTTAATTTCATGGCCGCGGATCATGGCGAATAAGACTTCCCAGAAACCACCGACTAAGAAAACGACAGCATAAATAGGAAGGAAATATACTGCTCCTAGCAGCATTTTACTTCCCCACCCTGCATCCATCGAAAGTGATGCACCTAAAAACTGCGCTAAGCTATAATGCCAATCACTCGCGAGAACTTGCTGTAACTCAGCCCCGCTATATAATTGGTGCAAAGCTGGGATGGCTTGGTTACCAACGTTATACATTCCCCAGAACATCGCTGGGAAAACCGCTAGCCACACCAATATCATCATACGTTTCAGGTCGATGGTATCCCTGACATGAGAACGCCCTTTTGTTACCGTACCCGGCGTATAAAAAACAGTCGAAACTGCTTCAAATAACGCATAGTATTTTTCTAGCTTTCCACCGGGCTCAAAATGGTGCTCATACTTTTCAAATAAATTTTTCAGACCCATGGAATCACCCTTCTAGCTCAATCTTGGTCAGAACATCACGTAGCACTGGACCATATTCATATTTCGCTGGGCAAACATAGGTACATAAACCTAAATCTTCTTCGTCCAACTCTAAACAGCCCAATTCTTGTGATGTATCAGTGTCTCCAGCGAGGAGATCGCGCAACAAATGAGTGACCATGATATCGAGGGGCATGACTCGCTCGTAATTACCAATTGGTACCATCGAACGCTCGCCACCATTCATTGTCGTTGTGAAATTAAAGCGTTTATTTTTCAAGAAGTGCCCGATTGTGGTACGCGTAATCGTAAACTTATTAACACCAGGCATAATCCAGCCAAATAATTCTTTATTGCGACCTTCGGCTAACACTGAGACTTGATTGTGAAAACGACCAAGATAGTGATGAGTATCATCACATGTCACGCCCCAAAGGACTGAACCTGAAATAATACGGTTTTCACCCGCTTTAAGCTGACCTTGTGTTAATTCATATAAATCAGCACCTAGGCGAGTACGCAGAAGACGAGGCTTTTCAACTTGTGGCCCTGCTAATGAAATCACGCGGTCTGTATATAGGTGACCCGTAACAAATAGCTTACCAATAGCGATAACGTCTTGGTAATTAAGGCTCCAAACTTTTTTCTTGATACTAACAGGTTCTAAGAAATGAATATGAGTTCCCACTAAACCTGCAGGATGCGGCCCTGTAAATTGGGTATAAGAAATTTGGTTATGAGCCGTATTCTTCGGTAAGTCTCCCTCTCCATGACAAACATGGATTTTACCTTCTGTTAAGCGGCTTAGAACCAAAAGCCCATCGTTAAATGCTTGTTCTTGCTCTTGAATAACTAAAACAGGATCCGCTGCAAGTGGATTGGTGTCCATTGCAGTGACAAAAATAGCGATAGGTGAAGAACCCGGTTGTGGAGAACGGCTAAATGGACGCGTTCTTAAAGAAGTCCACAAACCCGATTTTATCAAGTTTTCTTCGACTTGTTGTTGCGTTAATGTAGATAGCTCATCACGAGTATAAGCTGCAAAAGTTTCTTGTTCATCGCCATCAATTTCGATGACAACAGATTGAAGCACACGACGCTCACCACGATGAATAGCAACAATTTTACCGCAGGCTGGGCTTGTAAATAAAACCCCTGGGTTCTTTTTATCTTCAAAAAGAACCTGTCCTTTAACTACACGCTCACCTTCTTTAACCAGCATCGAAGGACGCATTCCGACATATTCCTCACCTAGCACAGCTACGTGTTGAATTTTCGGGCCGTCTTCTATCACTTGGGCTGGCTCACCTGCAATAGGAAGGTTGAGGCCTTTTTTAATTTTAATCATAAGATCTGCACAAGTTTATCAGTTAAACCCTAAGCTAACGATTCAGCAATGAATGATAGCGACTCATTAAATAAAAAATAGCTCAAGCAATAGGCATCACTTAAGCAGGTATTCTCACATAATTGTTACTAAATTTTATCTTCTGCCAACCATAATTTTATCAGTTCCCACTCTCTATGTCCGGCTATAGAAGTGACATAGTTCAAGCAAATTGCATTAATATTTAAATTTTTTTGTTAACAACTCGGTATTATCGATACTTAAGCTCATATTTATCGATCCTTGTTCATTATTTAAACAACAAAGGTTCATTTAAAAACTATTAACAAACTATATTAATTTTCGATTTACTCGTCTAGAATGCATAAAATATGTACTCTTTTTATTCAATAATATTCTCTTGATATGGCTTAGATATGAAATTAAGTAAATTTTTTAGTGCAATTTTCTTATTTGTACTCATATATTCTCCTGTTATTCAGGCGAGTAACTATTCATTTCTACTTAATAATAACGTATCGGATAGCTCAAACTCATCTATTTTTATTCAAATATTTAAGCAAGAAGGTTTATTAGAACTCTACCAAAAAACGCCATCAGGAAAATATAAACTGTCGAAAACTTACCCAATTTGTAAGTTTTCTGGCGGGCTAGGCCCCAAAAAAATCGAAGGTGACCTAAAAAGTCCAGAAGGATTTTATCAAATTACTGCCGAACAGCTCAATCCTAATAGTCAGTATTACCGATCTATCAATATTGGTTTTCCTAATGAGTTTGATAAAGCACAAGGTTATAGTGGCAGCTATCTTATGATCCATGGCAGTTGCGTTTCTGTGGGATGTTATGCCATGACAGACAAATATATGGGCGAGATTTACCAAACAGTAGAAACGGCCTTACTCGGTGGACAGTCCGTCATTAATGTCAGCATTTATCCATTTAAAATGACAAATGAAAATATGCTGCGCTATCGCAATTCCAGCCACTATACTTTCTGGAAACAATTACAACCGGCTTACGAGTATTTCAACCGCACAGGAAGGCCTGCTGAGGTGTCAGTCTCTTTAGGTAAATATGCGGTTATTGACCAAGCTGAGACTCCAACAAAATTGTTAGGGTCTAAATCACAATATGCGCTCACCAAGATAGAATAAGACAAAATTGCCTGGGTCAATTCGCTGCCAGTTTTCGTTACCCGTGAGTGGTTGCGTTGCAATCACAGAGACCACATCAGTAGGTGTCGTGCACTGCTCGAAATCGATTTCAATATCTTGGTCAAGTAATTTTGCTTTACCAAACGGTGCCTTACGCGTTAGCCAATGTAAATTCGTCGAGCTAAAGGCCATCATATATTGCCCATCGGACAGCAACATATTAAATACACCTTTATGACGCAATTGGTCAGCTAGTGTCGCAATAAAACGGAACACACTTTTCCAATTTGATGGCCTACGTGGATACTTTTCACTGAGTTGATGAAGTATCCAGCAAAATGCCCATTCGCTATCGGTTTCGCCTATCGGGCAATAGCGCCCAGTTTTCAGTGTACGATATCCTTTTAACTGCCCATTGTGCGCATAAGTCCAATTACGCCCCCATAGCTCGCGTGTAAAGGGGTGAGTGTTCACTAACGACACATCCCCTCGGTTTGCTTGGCGAATATGAGCAACAATACTTTCTGATTTAATCGGGTATTCCTGCACAAAGCGAGCGACAGGTGATAAAAAACTAGGTTGAGGATCTTTAAATGTGCGACACCCGAGCCCCTCATAAAAGGTAATTCCCCAGCCATCTTTATGTGGGCCCGTTTGACCTCCTCGGGAAATCAACCCACTGAGGCTAAACGAAATATCAGTTGGAACATTGGCACTCATGCCAAGTAACTCGCACATTTAAAAAACTCCTGAAACAGTAATAACGTTATTTCACCATCTCTTTTTCGATTAACTGAATTAAGATATGAATAACTTTAATATGAATTTCTTGGATACGGTCGGCATAACCAAAGTGTGGGACACGAATTTCAATATCCGCAGTTCCCGCCATTTTCCCGCCATCTTTACCTGTTAATGTGATGACTTTCATGCCTTTTTCACGTGCAGCTGCAATCGCTTTAATAATGTTCCCAGAATTTCCAGAGGTAGAAATTCCAAGTAAAACATCACCTTTCATGCCAACGGCTTCAATAAAACGTGAAAAAACATACTCATAACCGAAGTCATTACTCACGCAAGATAAATGGCTCACATCTGAAATTGCAATCGCAGGATAGCCCGGACGGTTTTCGCGATAACGCCCTGTTAATTCTTCAGCGAAATGCATTGCATCACAGTGAGAGCCCCCATTACCACAAGATAATACTTTGCCACCCGCTTTAAAAGAGTCAGCCAGTAAAACGGCAGCCTGTTGGATAGCAGCAATATTGGCATCATCGCTAAGGAAATTCGATAACGTCTCGGCCGCTTCTGTCAGCTCACCGCGGATTAGGTCTTGATACATGAGATTTCCTCTTAATTAAGAATACGTTATAGAAAGCATGATTAATTCATATCCAGATCATCCTAAAAGAAAAATGTCGCTCCATGGCAAAACTCAGATAGATATCAGTAATTAATCTTTAATAGTCAGATTGTTGCACAGGGATAATTTTGTTTCTACTTTTGATTGTGCTGTCTTGACCCTATCGACAAAATTCATCGTGACTCATAGCCAATAACCTGACTTTTCATAGAGCCGATAATATAAATTACTACGATACTTTCCTTTATATGACGTTTTTGTGAGCTAAGTTGTAATTAGGATGTAAATATATTGCTAATTCTTTATTAATGGGTATAGATTAAAGCAATAAACAGGTCAGACCTCTTACAAGTAGACAGGAGCTTCGCTATGATCCTTCTCAGCATCGTGTTATTTCTCGCTTTAATCGGCGTACTTTGTTATCACAAAACATCTTTAGTTTTTAGCTCAGTATTATTATTGGCTTATACCGCGGTTATGGGAGTCATCAATATTTGGAGCTACTGGATGTTACTGCCAGTTGCCTTGGTATTATTTCCTTTTGTCTTCACTCCCGTACGCCAATCGCTTTTCTCTATCCGCGCGATGAAAATGTTCCAAAAAGTCATGCCTCCTATGTCAAGCACAGAAAAGGAAGCCATTGACGCAGGAACAACGTGGTGGGAAGGTGACCTTTTCCGCGGAGCGCCAGATTGGAATAAACTGCATAATTACCCAAAACCACAGCTAACCGCAGAAGAACAAGCTTTTATTGATGGGCCTGTTGAAACCGTTTGTGGCATGGTCAACGACTTCGAAGTGAGCCATGAACTGGCAGACCTAACGCCTGAAGTGTGGCAATACCTGCGTGATCACCGCTTCTTCGCGATGATCATCAAAAAAGAATACGGTGGTCTAGAGTTCTCTGCATATGCACAGTCTCAGGTTCTACAAAAACTCGCTGGTGTCTCCGGTATTCTAGCTATCACCGTAGGGGTACCAAATTCATTAGGTCCGGGTGAATTACTGCAACATTACGGTACTGATGAACAAAAACAACGCTATTTACCAGGCTTAGCTACAGGTGAGGAAATTCCGTGCTTTGCATTAACCAGCCCAGAGGCAGGTTCCGATGCCGGCGCTATCCCAGACTCAGGTGTCGTTTGTATGGGTGAATGGCAAGGCGAGCAAGTATTAGGAATGCGCTTAACATGGAACAAACGCTATATTACCTTAGCACCAATTGCCACGGTATTAGGCCTCGCATTCAAACTTTCAGACCCTGATAAACTATTAGGTGGCGAGAAAAACCTTGGTATCACCTGTGCACTCATTCCAACTAATACCCCTGGCGTTGAAATTGGTCATCGCCACTTCCCACTCAATATTCCATTTATGAATGGCCCTACACGCGGAAAAAATATTTTTGTTCCAATCGATTACATTATCGGTGGGCCAAAAATGGCAGGCCAAGGCTGGAGAATGTTAGTTGAGTGTCTTTCTGTCGGTCGTGGTATTACATTACCATCGAACTCAACAGGTAGTTTGAAGAGTATCGCTATCGCGACAGGAGCTTACTCTTATATTCGTCGTCAATTCAAATTACCGATTGGTAAAATGGAAGGTATTGAAGAACCACTAGCTCGCATCGCAGGTAATACCTATCTGATGGATGCAGCAGCAACTCTCATCACCTCTGGAATTATGTTAGGTGAGAAACCTGCCGTTCTATCCGCTATTGTTAAATACCACTGTACACACCGTGGCCAGCGCGCCATTATTGATGCCATGGATATTACAGGTGGTAAAGGAATCTGTCTTGGGGATTCAAACTTTGTTGCCAGAGCCTACCAAGGCGCACCTATCGCCATTACGGTTGAAGGGGCAAATATCCTAACCCGCAGTATGATCATATTCGGTCAAGGGGCTATCCGTTGCCATCCATTCGTATTAGAAGAAATGGCCGCAGCACAGGATAATAACTTACATAAATTCGATAAAGCCGTATT
Organism: Providencia sp. PROV141; assembly: GCF_028481645.1. Taxonomy (NCBI): domain Bacteria; kingdom Pseudomonadati; phylum Pseudomonadota; class Gammaproteobacteria; order Enterobacterales; family Morganellaceae; genus Providencia; species Providencia sp. PROV141. The sequence goes on from NZ_JAMPPR010000019.1 coordinate 41,594, forward strand.
TGGGCATATTGGTCATGTGGTTAGTAACCAATTCCGTAGCTTCTGGCTTGGTTTAACCAATGGTCGCGGAAGTCATGCGCCAACCAAAGATGAAACGCGCCGTTACTATCAAATGCTAAACCGCCAAAGTGCCAACTTAGCATTACTATCCGATGTTGCCATGGGTGTGTTAGGGGGTAGCTTGAAACGTCGTGAACGTATCTCTGCTCGCTTAGGAGATATTTTAAGCAACTTGTATCTCGCATCTGCAACCTTAAAACGTTATGAAGATGAAGGTCGTCAAAAAGCAGACTTACCATTAGTGAAATGGGCTGTTCAAGATTGTTTATATCAATCAGAAAAAGCGATGGATGATCTCCTGAAAAACTTCCCTAACAAGTTGGTTGCAGGGGTAATGCGCATCACGCTGTTCCCTACTGGCCGTGCGATGTCAACACCATCAGACCGACTAGACCATAAACTGGCTCAAATTCTGATGGAACCATCAGAAACACGTGACAGACTGGGCCGTGGGCAGTATTTAACACCTACGGAAAACAACCCTCATGGCCTTGTAAACCAAGCTCTGCTCGATATCATTGCTGCTGAACCAATCTTTGAGCGCATCTGCCGCCTGAAAGAGCGTAAACTCAGCTTTACTCGCTTAGATAAACTTGCAGACCAACTACTTCCTGAAAATGTAATTACACAAGAAGAAGCTGATATCTTGCGCAAAGCAGAAGCAAGTCGGTTACGGACGATTAACGTCGATGAGTTTGAGTTTGATGATTTGGGTGTACTTCCGACAAAAAAGTCACCAAATGAACAGTCAGATGAAGAAACCAGTAAGAAAAAGAAAGCGGCTTGACTAATTATTAAGTAATAAAAAAACTCAAGGAGTTATTCGCCCCTTGAGTTTTTTATTAGTGCAAATTACACATCAATTTTCTACATACCCGAGGAGTTTGCTCATTGTTTGGCCTCTAATATATAAGGTCGTAATTTAATTTTATTATCCCAGTCACCTAGCTTAAATTGGCAAATCTCCCCTCCTCCATTTGCGCAAATTGTTAGATACTCTTTTGCTTTGTCTATTTTTCCAAATTCGTAAAAATAGATTTCAGAGGCAGTCTCTAACGCTAACTGCCGATAACACCCTTCTATTTTTATTAATTTTTCCCAATAATTTATTGATTCATCTAAATTAACCGGCATGCCAATACCATATTGATTAAAATAGGCTAGTTTATATAAACCAAACTGAAAACCAGGCTCAATTTCCACTGTTTTCTTCAAATGCATTAATGCTATTGTGCAATTTTCATCAGCAACTCGCTTGCTACTCTTTGACGACCTTACTGAACAAGCAGAATCATCGAAGTAGAGCAAAAATAAAAAATAATGGCTTTTAACATCACCTTTACTCGCTTTTTTTTGTAATTCAATAAAATCTTGGGGCGTTCGAATTGGCTTCATTGAACGAAAGAGCTTTTCATCACCTGTATCTCGAATGTTATACATTGAAAAATTTAACATTCTGTAAGAAGGAATTTTAACAATATTTCCATTTACACTAGCGTGATTACCTAACTGTTTTCCACAACCAGTTAGAATAATAATTAAAACAACTAATATTTTATTCATATTAACCTATAATAAAATATCGATACCTCTAGCTGCTATAAGGAAATTAATACCTACTATTGAGCAATCTGATCTATTAATTAACTCAATAGGTGTATCATCATTAAATGATGATATTATTTCTGCCAGTCGGTTATTTGTTGAACTTTTATTTTTTTGTTTGAACCATACATCAACGACATCTGACTTACGACCATCAGACCATATCACTTCAGATATTAATTTATGTTGATTCGCATTTTTATCAACATATGCAGATTTAGAATAATTTAACTTTATTGATAAAATCCCAACCTCATCTAAAGTTAATAATTCACCAACCTGTGTTTTACCATCACTATTTTTATCTTGCCATAATTTAAGAGCATGCCATTTAAGGTCATCATGATTAACAACACTATCGTTATTACTGTCAATATCTAATAACCCATCAAACCCATTTAATGAAAGTGACCCGTCATCTTTGCAATAATCATCCCCAAACAATTCGCTAGAGTCATTAATAACTCCATCATTATTTTTATCCATAACTAATAAAGCATCATTAGGATCAACCCAACCTGTTACTTTTTCATTGCCCTTAAATTTAAAAACAACCCCAACACTGTCAGAAAGTGTTTTTACTCCATCATGGTTCAAGTCAATAATCAATGGAGTCTCATAATCTGATGCTACCAACTTTATTTTCTTTAAAATTTCCTTTGGACTATTTGGTAGCTTTATACTTTCAATACCTGATTCTTGGAGAAAGTCATTTATAAAGTCAATACAATTATTTGATAGAAGATTATAGTCTTTATTATCTGATGAATTACTCTTCATGGAATTATATTTATTAAATAAATTATTTAGGTCATTATGAAAAAAATGACCTTGCCCTGCAATTGTCAAAGATGATGCTTCTGGATAGCGATTATGGTCATCGAATGAAATATTATCTGAATTTGTAAGATAACTATTACCCGCACTATAGCCTACTGTGACACTTTCATATTGATTACTTTGTGGATTTATACCTTTAATCCCAATAAATACATGTCCAAATGTGGACTCATTAATATTGGTATTATCACCAACGACATCAATAAACTGACTGTTTGGTGGGGCAACAAATATCGTAAAGCTAGGCCCTCCATAATCAGTAAAACCACTACTATTTAAGTCAAAATATTTTGTATCCCCTTCATTTATTACTTGTAAGTAATGTTGCGGAACATAATTTTCATTAGATATATTCATCTATTTCCCTTTAATTTTTATTAATATACTCATCAATATCATTACGATATTTTTTACATTTTTCACTACCATGCCTTGCACCAAGGTCAGCATAATAACGAGCTTTATTAATATCTTTAATTTTTCTGTTTTCATCAAACAACGTAATGTGAACTAAATAATCACAAACCAATAACGCATCCTTCCCTCCTTTATGAATGACTGTATCCAATATAGAAACAGCCTTCTCCTTATTTCGTTCAAATACAACCCCTTGATAATAAAGTTGACTTAATTCATACAAAGCCAAACTGTTATTTTTATTTTGTTTTATTGATTCAATTAAGTATTCCAAGGCTTTTAAACACGTTAAGTCAGGTTTCAAATTATTTAAATAAACACCATTACAATTAGAATCCTTATAGAATAATTTAAATAATAACAAATTACTGTTCGAGTCCCCACTGCTAGCACTATTCATTAGTTGATTAAAATAAAATTGATTTCTTGGCGTAGGTGTTTTCTTATTAATAAGTGGATCATAGTTTATAAATTCAGAGCTATAGTTAAAGTTCAACATTCTATATGATGGCATCAAGCTATATTTTTGATTCTCATCAGAATGACACCCTGATAATAAAACAGCTAGTAGAAATAGTTTTTTTTGCATATATTCAAATGAATAGAATTTATAAAATTAAATTATAATTTCATTCTCACACAAAAACAGAAATTGTAAATAATCTAAACAGCAAACTTACTCCTAAAATAAACCAAAAAAGCCAGCTAAATCACAGCTGGCTTTTTACCGTTATTTTAATAATATTTAAAACATTACAATTCCAGAGCCAATAGCTCTTCAATCGTTTGGCGGCGGCGAATCAATTGCGGCTTACCATTTACAAACATCACTTCGGGTAATAATGGACGGCTATTGTAGTTTGATGACATGGATGCACCGTAAGCGCCAGTGTCATGAAAAACCAGAAAATCGCCAACTTTCACCTCGGGTAAAGCACGGGTTACCACTAAACCACCCTCTAACTGGGTAAATACATCTCCTGATTCACACAGTGGGCCAGCAACAATTGTGTCTTTTAGTTGGGCCCCATCAACGTTACGTCCATCCATCGGTAATACCGAAATATGGTGATAACTGCCATACATCGCTGGACGCATTAGGTCATTAAAACCACTGTCTACAAGCACATAGTGGCGACTACCCATGTCTTTAACGGCTCGCACTTCTGCTAATAGTACCCCAGACTCAGCAACTAAATAGCGGCCGGGTTCTATTTCAAGTTCAATTTTGTGCCCTAAGTGTTGCTCGATACGTTGGCGAGCGTTATCCCATAAGCTGTAATAATGCTGCACATCGATTAATTCATCACCTTCACGATAAGGGGTTGATAACCCACCACCTGCTGAAATGGCATGAAGGTCAACCCCTGCAGTTGTGACTAACGCCACCATAGAATCACACACATCTGCAAGATGTTGATAATCAACCCCTGAGCCAATATGCATATGAATACCAACTAGCGATAAATTGTAATGGTGAATTTTCTCTAACGCTGCAGGTAAATCTTCATGCCAAATACCGTGCTTACTATTTTCACCACCAGTATTGGTTTTTTGGCTATGGCCGTGACCAAAACCAGGGTTGATGCGTAACCAAACAGGATGGCCAGCTTTTTGCTCGCCAATTTGCTCAAGCATGTCAACCGAGCCTGCATTCACAGGGATATCTAGCTCAGTCACTTTCGCTAATGTGGCTCTATCGAGCACATCCGCTGTAAAGACGATTTCTGAGTTCTCACGCCCAGGCTGGAACCCTGCCACCAGCGCACGTTCAATCTCCCCTAAGGAAACTGAATCGACTTTAACGCCCTGTTGTTTCATTAAGTGCAGGATATGAATATTCGAACATGCTTTTTGTGCAAAGCGGACGGTATCAAAAACTTGTAATTGCTTGATACGTTCAATAATCACCGCGCTATCATAAACCCAAACAGGGCTACCGTACTGCTCAGGTAATACACGTAGATATTCAGGTGTTAAATATTGGCTTGTTGTCGTTGCGAATGAAGTCATTGTCTTTCTCGTTTGCAAGTTTTTATTATATTAAAAGCTATTATTCAAAGAATAATACGGGAAAAAAAATATCTATTTTGCTAAAGTCTATTCATATTTGATATAGACTTTATTTAAGGACTTCCTATGCAAGCTATTTCATGGCGGCACATTGAAATATTCCGTGCTGTAATGACTGCCCCCAACCTGACGGAAGCCGCTGCGCTGCTAAACACCTCACAACCAACTATCAGCCGTGAACTTGCTCGCTTAGAATACCTTTTACAGTTTAAATTATTCGATAGGGTCAAAGGACGTCTACAGCCAACAGTACAAGGGTTACGGTTTCTTGAAGAAGTCGAACGCTCTTATTATGGTTTGGAGCGCATTAAAAACTCAGCGGAAACTATTCGACGCTTCGAACATGCCCAAATCTCGATAACCTGTTTACCTGCTTTCGCGCAATCTTTATTGCCCCATGTTTGCCAATCGTTTATGGAAAATTACCCTGATGTCAGCATCACAGTGATCCCGCAAGAGTCTCCTGTTTTAGAAGAATGGTTGTCCGCTCAGCGTTACGATTTCGGTTTAACAGAACATTTGCAAATGCCACCTGGAACTGAACAACAAACACTGGGAAGTTTAAATGAAGTGTGTGTCTTACCCGCAAGTCACCCTTTAGCTCAAAAAAAAGTCCTAACCCCCAACGATTTTCAAGGCCAACGTTTTATTAGCCTATCATTAACTGACAGCTATCGTCAGTTGATTGACTCAACTTTTGCGGAGCACCATGTCGAGCGCAAAATGGTAATGGAAACGCATTCAGCATCATCTATTTGCGCTATGGCACTAAAAGGGATTGGTATTTCTATTGTTAACCCTTTAACTGCATTAGATTTTCATCAACAATCTGCTGGGAAGTTAGCTCTGCGCCCACTCAGCTTTTCCATTCCTTTTACCGTTAGCTTGATAAAACCTATTCACCGCCCTTCATCACAATTGACCAATATTTTTACTCAACATTTAAAGGATAACTTTAATCAAATAAAAACCCAGCTAATTTCCGCGCTGTTGCATCAATAACTGCCAGTGAGGTGAAGTTGCAAACCAATTAGCGAGATAATCAATCACCACCCTCAATGCAGTTGGCATTTTTTGCCGACTCGTATACACAGCGTAAATGCCTAAAGGCATTGGCGTATATTCAGGTAATAGTTGAACTAACGCCCCAGAGGCCAAATGATCAGCAACAGAATAATATGGTTGCATAGAGATACCTGCACCCTGCAATGTTGCCTCAGCGAGAAATACAGATTCATTCGCACTTAATCGCCCATCAACCAATACACTATGCTGCATACCTGCTTTTTCAAATACCCATAAGCTACGACCAAAAAAATTGTAGGTTAAGCAATCGAGTAAAACTAAATCTTCTGGTTTTTCGGGATGTTTTTTCCCTTTTAAAAAATCAGGTGAAGCACAAATGACAGAATGGCAAGTTGATAATGGTTTTGCGATTAAACTCGGCTCCAGTTGATTAGTAATACGGATAGCCAAGTCAATTCGTTCCTCTATTAAATTAACTGATTTATTCGATATTTGCATATCTATAGCCATATTCGGATAGAGTTTCATAAACTCAGCAATAGCCACAGAAAGCGCACTTTGGGCAATAGATTGTGAGCAACTAATGCGCACTAAACCAGATAATGCTTTTGCATCAAGCTCTTGCTGCACAGGGACCATTTGGGAAATAGCATTAAGTTGCAAAGATTGTTGATATACCCCTTCCCCCGCTGAAGTTAAACTTAATTTCCGCGTGGTACGATTTAATAAACGCACTCCCGCCCATTGTTCCATTTCCGACAAATAGCGAGTCACCATCGCTCTCGACATCTCTAATTTTTCTGCTGCCCCACTCAGACTGCCTTGTCCAACGATAGTAATAAATACTTCTGCTGCCTTTAATCTATCCATACCACTCTCATTTGACTGAATTATGCAACAAACAACACCTAATTATGGGGTTTTTCATCTCATCATTGCAATTTAATATACACGACATGCAAAAAACAAGCTTTCCTGTATAACTTTATTTTAGGATACAAAATGAAATTTACCTTATTAGCTGCAACCGTGTTATTCGCTACAACGATGAATTTGGCTCAAGCTGAAACACTAACATTAGATGTTTATAATCCTGGAAATAACAGTGTATTTCCGGTTTCCTCTGAAATTATTAGCGGCTCAAGTGAAGTGGTGTTAATTGACGCACAATTTCAAAAAAATGATGCACAACAATTGGTTGATAAAATTAAAAAGCTCAACAAGAAATTAACCACGATTTATATTAGCCACTCAGATCCTGATTACTATTTTGGGCTCGATACCCTAACAAACGCCTTCCCTGAAGCTAAAGTGGTCGCGACAGCAAACACAGTTGAAGCCATTAAAGCAACTAAAGATGGCAAACTGGCTTACTGGGGCGGTGTATTAAAAGATGAAGCGCCTACCCATATTATTGTCCCTGAGGTTATTAAAGGAAATAGCTTCACAGTTGATGGTGAACGGCTTGAAATTAAAGGCCTTGATGGCGCTTCGCCAGATAGAACTTATGTCTGGGTTCCATCATTAAAAGCCGTTGTGGGGGGCGTTATTGTTTCTGACAATATTCATGTTTGGGTAGCAGATACACAAACAGAAGAGTCACGTAAAAATTGGCAGCAAACATTAAAAGACATCAAAGCACTGAACCCAACAATGGTTGTTCCCGGTCACTTTACGGGAGCATCTAAATTAGATAAAAGTACGGTTTCTTTTACTCAAAAATACTTACAAGATTTTGAAAATGCAGCAAAAACAAGTAAAAACTCAGATGAACTCATCCAAAAAGTTGCGGTAAAATATCCACAATTAGATGACAAATCAAGTTTAGAGCTTAGTGCAAAAGTTGTTAAAGGCGAAATGCAGTGGCCTCAATAACCAAGTAATACTCACTATTACAGCCATTTTGCGCGGTATGTTCCGTAGCAACTCACTGAATGACTAAAAGCAATTTGGCTGATTTAACCTAATGATAGTGGTATTAATTTTTTGATGATAATGATACAACTTAACTCAAATTACTTAAAAAGATCAAATAGAGAGAACGATTATGAGCAACATCACCCTACACTATATTTATGACCCTTATTGCGGCTGGTGCTACGCCGCTGCGCCTTTAATCGAAATTGCCAACCAACACCCAAGTATCAACATTGAAATGCATGGTGGTGGTATGTTAGCTGGCAATGCTCGCCTACATTTAGATGATAATTTTCGCCAATATATTCTGCAATCTGATAAGCGTATTGCATCCATGACAGGGCAAGTATTTGGTGATGACTATATAAAGATGCTACACGAACCTAATTTGGTTATGGACTCAACACCACCACAAACCGCTATATTGGCTGCAACCAAGCAAAGCAAAGGCTTTGAGATGCTTAAAGCCATCCAAAAAGCGCACTATATTTCAGGACGCCACATTAAAGATACTGCAGTGCTTCTTGACCTCGCTAAAGATATTGGCCTTGATGTAACACAGTATGTGTCTGACTACAGCGAGTGCGAACAACATGAAACCGCCACTCACATCACAAGTAGTAAGACCTTGTTAGCCCAGTCAGGGGCATCTGGTTTTCCAACTCTGTTAATACAACAACAGGGTAAATGGTTACGTGTTCCATTACAGAATTACCTCGGTGAGCCAAGTAAATGGCAGCAGTTTTTAGATTCTTTGGTAACCGCAGCGTCTTAATAATCACCCTTTTTAATAAGCCGCTTTTCAAATATACGCATAAGGTTGTCATTTAATTTAATATTCAATTATTGATAAATACAACCATGTGCTAGCACTAATAATTAATGCGGGGCCAAATGGAATCGTCTTCGCTGTTTTAGCTATTTGCACCCCAGATAATGCCTCTGTGTGGGCTAGATTTGCCAGTTGCTTCTTTGGGGATATTTTAGGCAATAGCCCATACGTTACCCAATATTGTAATAGCCCCAGCCCTGCGGCAGTGCCCAAAAAGTAAGGTAACTCCCAAACTCCAAGCCAGGCCGAACAAGCGGCAACGAGTTTAAAATCCCCTCTCCCCATTTGTGGTTGATAAGTTTGTTTCTCAACCAATGTAACCACCATTAACATCACTAAGTAACTGATCAGTACTGCATAAATAGCTGAGACTACATTCCCACTTGGTAAGTGAATTTGATATAGCAACCCTACCCATAATAATGGGTACGTAAGAATATCGGGGAGATAACCTATTTTATTATCAATGACAAATAATGGTATTATTAGATTAATATATAATGTTAAAAATAAAATAATAAGTAAATTATTAGATGAATAATAGATTATAAAAATTATCGCGCTATATATTAGAAGTAAAACAGTATTTTTAATAATAATTTTTGATTTATTAAAATGAACAACCGGTAAATAAATAAGTAGTTTTTTAGTTGTAAAAAAGGACATTACCAGTATGAAGAAAAAAGATAAAATACAAATAAAATCAATTAGATTGATAGGGTTTTCATTTTGACATGATAATGTAAATTGCTCAGACGGCGAAATAATAGGTATGACCGTTGATATTAAAGTACAGAGTAACTCCCTCATATTAACTCCTTATTCCTTTATGGAGATAAAAATAAATATACTGTGAATTTCTGCTATCCCCAACACTTTAATTCCGTTGAGTAGAGTCGGTTTATTCGAATATCATAATCTTCTCGTTTACTTTCATCACTGTTTAAGATGTCACTTATGGCACAGACATACTATAAAAGGTCACTATTTCGTTATAAACTAGGTAGCAGCGCTTGAGTTTAACAATTCAACCCCCATATTCATCAAAGTTATATTATTTATTAACCCAGTCGGTACTAAGGAAAAGCTATGCGCGTTCCACGCATTTATCACCCAGAGCCTCTTCAAATAAACACAACAATTTCTCTTGGTGATGATGCTGCAAACCATGTAGGTCGGGTACTACGCATGACTGCGGGCCAAAAACTCGAACTTTTTGATGGCAGCAATCAAACCTTTAGTGCTGAAATTACTGAAGCTACTAAAAAAAATGTATTCGTACACATTGAAAATAGCCAGATTGACGATAGAGAATCCCCTCTCGATTTACACCTCGGGCAGGTCATGTCTCGTGGGGAAAAAATGGAATTTACCATCCAAAAATCTGTCGAGCTTGGGGTTAATACAATTACACCTTTATTATCAGAACGTTGTGGTGTTCGCCTAGATGGCGAACGGCTCGATAAAAAATTACTGCAATGGCAAAAAATTGCGATTGCAGCCTGTGAACAATGTGGTCGCAACCGAATTCCAGAAATTCGCCCTGTACAAACCCTTGAAGCATGGTGTGCGGAAAATGATGGTGCTTTTAAAGTCAATTTGCACCCAAGGGCAACAGAAAGTATTAATACGTTACCCACTGAACTGAAGAAAGTACGATTGTTGATTGGCCCTGAAGGTGGCTTGTCAGCAGACGAAATTGCCATGACAGCAAATTATCAATTTACCGATATACTGTTAGGGCCTCGAGTATTACGAACAGAAACGACTGCGCTAACCGCTATCACAGCACTACAAGTGCGCTTAGGTGATCTGGGGTAAGGAGAAAAAATGATCAAGCTCGGTATAGTGATGGATCCTATTTCATCCATCAAAATCAAGAAAGACACCAGTTTTGCAATGATGCTGGAAGCTCAGCGTCGAGGTTATGAAATCCATTATATGGAAATGAATGACCTGTATTTACACCAAGGTGAAGCTCGCGCACAAACAAAAATCGTGACAGTCGAAGAAAACCCAGAAAAATGGTATGAATTTCATGGGGAACAAGACATCCCCCTAAGTTCACTTGATGCCATTTTAATGCGGAAAGACCCCCCATTTGATACTGAATTTATCTATGCGACTTATATTCTAGAAAGAGCAGAACAAGCTGGCACCTTAGTTGTGAATAAACCGCAAAGCCTACGTGACTGCAATGAAAAACTCTTTACAGCTTGGTTTGCTGAGTTAACACCGGACACATTGGTCACACGCAGCCCACAAAAGTTGAGAGAATTTCACCAAAAACATGGGGATGTTATATTCAAACCACTAGATGGTATGGGTGGTGCTTCGATTTTCCGTCTTAAACAAGATGACCCAAATGTGGGCGTAATCATCGAAACGTTAACGGAGCATAGTTCCCGTTACTGCATGGCACAAAACTTCCTACCCGCAATTAAAGATGGTGATAAACGTGTCTTGGTAGTGGATGGTGAACCTGTTCCTTATTGCTTAGCACGAATTCCAGCTCAAGGTGAAACCCGAGGTAACCTTGCAGCGGGTGGCCGTGGGGAAGCTCGTCCATTAAGTGAAAGTGACTGGGCCATTGCACGTGCCGTAGCGCCAACATTAAAAGAAAAAGGCTTAATTTTTGTTGGCCTTGATATCATTGGTGACCGTTTAACCGAAATTAACGTGACCAGCCCAACATGTGCGCGGGAAATTGAAGCCGCATTTGATATCTCCATTACAGGTATGTTAATGGATGCCATTGAACGCCGTCTCAATAAATAATTTATAGTGGTTTATCTTCACTGATGGCTTTTATTATTTTCACACAATAAAAGCCATCCGTTTTATTTACCACCTATAAGTTTGCCTTTTATTGTGTTCTCTCAATTGTTTTAAATTTGCTGGAGTCTAAGTTTGAATCTGCAAAACCATTTTCTTATCGCCATGCCATCCTTAACAGACCCTTATTTTGAGCAGTCGGTCGTTTATGTGTGTGAGCACAATGAAAAAGGGGCGATGGGGATTGTGATTAACAAGCCTATTGATGATTTTTCTGTCGATACGATGCTTAAAAAACTCGAAATTACGATTTCAGATAAAATTGATAATCGTAATTTAAAGAAACCTGTCATTGCGGGTGGTCCCGTGGCTGAAGAGCATGGGTTTATCTTACATACACCGATAAAAGGCTTTTTATCGAGTCTGCACTTAAATGATGAAGTGATGGTAACGACGTCAAAAGATATCTTAGATACTTTAGGAGGTGAGCTATCCCCCGCAAACTCCTTAGTTGCGCTAGGTTATGCAAGCTGGGAACCTGGTCAACTTGAACGTGAAATCATGGAAAATAGCTGGTTAACCGTTGAAGCGTCTCCTGAGCTTATTTTTGACACACCAATTCATGAGCGCTGGACTGCTGCGGCTAAATTAATTGGTATTGATATTCATACTATTTCAATGCAAGCGGGGCATGCTTAATGTCTGGAAGAACTTTGTTAGCCTTTGATTTTGGAACCAAAAGTATCGGTGTGGCCGTTGGACAAGAAATTACAGGTACCGCGCGACCATTAACCTCACTAAAAGCCAGTGATGGCCGCCCTGATTGGCAACAAATCGAAAAGTTACTTAAAGAATGGCAACCTCAGTTGGTTATTGTTGGCCTTCCCCTTAATATGGATGGTACGGAGCAACTGGTCACAAGCCAAGCCCGTAATTTTGCAAATCGAATTCATGGCCGTTTTGGTGTTAAAGTCGAATTACATGATGAACGTCTTTCCACTGTTGAAGCAAAAGCAGGCCTTTTTGAACAAGGTGGTTATCGAGCTTTAAGTAAAGGAAAAGTAGATTCTGCATCTGCTGTTGTGATCCTTGAAAGCTGGTTTGAGCAACATATTTAAATTTGCACAAATTTGAGGTTATTTTTCGTCTTAACCTCATGCAAAGGTGCCGTTCTAACGTAATTTGCTTTACACTATGGTCTACAGTCGCTATTCATGTATGACATGAATAAAATAGTATTGAATAAACCATATTGAATAAAATAATGACCATTCAAAATAATATCTCTGATGTTACAGCGCGTATTCATCATGCCGCAGTAGAATGTCAGCGCTCACCACAAGACATTACCCTGTTGGCTGTCAGTAAAACCAAACCTTGTGAGGCTATTTTAGAAGCTATAGAGGCAGGTCAACGCCAGTTTGGTGAGAACTATGTGCAAGAGGGCGTTGAGAAAATTCAATATTTCTCTGATAGAAATGACTTAGTTTGGCATTTCATCGGCCCATTACAATCAAATAAAAGTCGCCTTGTCGCTGAGCACTTTGACTGGTTCCATACCTTAGATAGAGCAAAAATCGCTCAGCGCTTAAATGACCAACGTCCAAATGGAAAAGCCCCCCTCAATGTGCTAATTCAAATCAATATCAGCGATGAAAACAGTAAATCAGGTATAACGCTAGCAGAAGTTGCGGACCTTGCGGCGCAAGTCGCTACGATGCCAAACCTTGTGTTACGCGGCCTGATGACGATCCCTGCACCTGAAACAGATTATGAACGCCAATGTGCTGTATTTCATCAAATGAATGAGACGTTTAAGCAATTAAAAACCACTTATCCCACTGTTGACACGCTTTCAATGGGGATGACTGACGATATGCGTGCAGCAATCCATTGCGGTTCAACACTTGTTCGCATAGGAACCGCTATTTTTGGCGCTCGCCAATATCACCAATAAGATAGGAGAACAGAATGCAACATCGTAAAATTGCCTTCATCGGCGCCGGAAATATGGCTCACGCCATCATTGCTGGGCTGGTTAACCATGGTTACCCTGCATCGATGATCACGGTGTGCTCTCCTACACCTGTACGTCGAGACAAACTGGCCGAACAATATGGCATTATCAGCAGCAATGATAACTTAGCTGCCGTCAAAGCCGCTGAGGTCATTATCCTAGCGGTTAAACCTCAAATGATGAAAGAAGTGTGTGAGCCGCTGCAAAAAGCCACAAACTTTGACCAAAAATTAGTACTGACTATCGCCGCGGGGATCCCCGCTGAGCGGTATAATGATTACTTTGCACACCAACTGAATTTAGTACGCATCATGCCAAATACACCATCGTTGGTGGGTAAAGGCGTTAGCGGGTTATTCGCTCAAGGGAAGGTTTCTGAACCAGACAAACAGTTTGCTCAAGAACTGATGCAAAGTGTTGGCTCCACTATTTGGTGCCAGCAAGAGCAAGACATCAATAAGATTATTGCCATTACCGGTAGCTCCCCTGCCTATTTCTTTCTATTTATGGAATCAATGCAGCAAAAGGCAGAACAACTCGGTTATGATAAGCAACAAGCTCGAGAGCTCGTTCTTAATGCAATTGAAGGGGCTGTAGAACTGGCTAAGTCACAAAGTGACACGGACTTTTCAGCTTTACGTGAACAAGTCACCTCTAAAGGCGGTACCACCGCGATGGCTTTAGAGCAATTTTATAATGGAAATCTTCCGCAAATTGTTGCCGATGCAATGCAAAGCGCAATAAACAGAGCAGAAGAAATGGAAAAACTTTTTTAAATTAATCGCGGAATTCGCCATGCAGACCTTAGTATTCGTCGTTACTACCCTGATCCAACTGTATATTTTTGTATTACTGCTGCGCGTATGGATGCAGTGGGTGCGTGCAGATTTTTATAATCCCTTTTCAAAATTTGTTGTTAAAGCAACACAACCTATCGTTGCACCATTGCGCCGAGTCATTCCTTCTTTTGGCGCGATAGATACCGCTTCAGTGGTTGTTGCGTTTGTTTTAGCCATTGCAGCCATTATCTTTGGTATGTGGGCAACTAACTTACTCCCTATTTTAGGGATAAGCATTTTACCTATGGGACTGATTTTATTATTAACCTATACCGGTAAATTAATTTTTTGGATGATTTTAATCCGTGCAATTCTAAGTTGGGTTAGCCAAGGCCGTAACCCTGTCGATTATTTATTATACCAATTAACCGAACCTTTAATGGCGCCAATCCGTCGTATCATTCCTGCTATGGGCGGGTTAGATTTCTCTGCAATGATTGTGATGTTTATTTTAATCGCATTGAATTACCTGCGTGTAGATATCTCACTGATGATTGACCCATCATTGACTGCAATGATGTATTCCATTGGTATTATGTAAAAACGAGTTTTAAATAATGCAAAAAGTTGTTTTAGCCACCGGTAACCCCGGAAAAGTGAATGAGTTAGCTGGCCTACTACGTGATTTTGGGATGGATATCGTCGCACAAACCTCATTAGGTGTTGAGTCCGCAGAAGAAACGGGCTTAACTTTTATTGAAAATGCGATCCTAAAAGCGCGTCATGCAGCGGCACAAACCGGGTTACCCGCAATTGCTGATGATTCAGGAATTTCCGTTGATGCCCTTGGTGGCGCACCGGGGATTTACTCTGCCCGCTACGCAGGTGAAGAAGCAACAGACGAGCAAAACCTAGTTAAGCTATTAGAAGCAATGAAAAATGTGCCTGACGACCAACGTCAGGCTCAGTTTAACTGTGTGTTAGTTTATTTGCGACATGCCGAAGACCCTACGCCATTAGTATTCCATGGCCGTTGGCACGGTATCATCACCCGTGAACGCAAAGGCCAAGGCGGCTTTGGTTATGACCCCATATTCTATGTTCCTGAATTAGGTTGTACCTCAGCAGAGTTAACTAAAGCGGAAAAGCAAGCCGTTTCACATCGTGGAAAAGCACTCACAATGATGTTGGATGCGCTAAAGAATGCTTAAATTACCCCCGCTGAGCCTGTATATCCATATCCCTTGGTGTGTACAAAAGTGCCCTTATTGTGACTTCAATTCACATACGCTTAAAGGTGAGATCCCTCAGCAAGAATATGTGGCGCACTTATTAGCCGATTTAGACACCGATGCAAAATTAGTTGCAGGACGTTCGGTGAAAACTATTTTTATTGGGGGCGGAACCCCCAGTTTATTAAGTGCTGAGTCAATGCAAGCTTTAATGGATGGCGTACGTCAGCGAATTGATTTAGACCCACATGCAGAAGTTACCATGGAAGCAAACCCTGGTACTGTTGAAGCTGGCCGTTTTGCAGGTTACCAAGCCGCAGGAATTAATCGTATTTCTATTGGCGTACAAAGCTTCGGTAACGATAAATTAATCACTTTAGGGCGTATTCATGGTGCTGATGAAGCGAAGCGCGCTGCTCAGTTGGCTAGTAATCTTAATTTAAGAAGCTTTAACCTCGATTTAATGCATGGGTTACCCGCGCAAACTCAAGTTGAAGGTTTATCTGATCTGCGCCAAGCTATTGAACTTGCCCCTCCGCACCTGTCTTGGTACCAACTCACTATTGAACCTAACACTCAATTTGGCTCACGCCCTCCGGTATTACCCGATGACGATACGCTGTGGGATATTTATACTGAAGGCCATAAATTATTGAGTGCGGCAGGTTACCAGCAATATGAAACATCCGCCTATGCTAAACCCGGTTACCAATGCCAACACAACCTCAATTACTGGCGCTTTGGTGACTATTTAGGCATCGGTTGCGGCGCTCATGGAAAAATTTCTTTTGAAGATGGTCAAATTTTACGAACCGTAAAAACAAAACATCCTCGAGGTTATATGGAGGGCCGTTATATACACCAATCCCATGACGTTGACGCTTCCGATAGACCATTTGAATATTTCATGAACCGCTTTCGCCTACTTGAAGCTATGCCACGCGCTGAATTTACCCAATATACAGGGTTGCCAGAATCAATCGTTAGAGCGGCTATTGATGAAGCTTTAGCTAAAGGCTATATCACAGAAACCGTGAATGAATGGCAGATTACAGAGCATGGAAAACTGTTTCTCAATTCTCTATTAGAGCTATTTTTAGGTGAAGAGTAACCGCTGTTCGGTTCATTTAGAAATTACTTCACTGATAAATTAGATGAAAGCCCACTTCAAACGAAGTGGGCTTTTGTTTAGAGATAAAAATGAAATAGACAAGAATAACAATTGAGGTAATACATATTGCCACCATCAATAAGACAGTGGCAGATATCTGTTATAGAGCATTCTCCACCGCATTAACTTGCTCTGTTAAGCTAACTAAACCACCACCTGACAAATACCATAAGTCAGATTGCAGGTAAGTAATTTTGCCATCTTTATAAGCTTTGGTTTCTTGAATGTTGCTATCTTCAAATACGGTTTTATCCAATTTACCTGCACCAATCGCTTCGCTACGGTCAACAATCAGGATCACATCTGGGTTAGCTTGAGCAATCGTTTTGGTATCTACAACACGGCGTTTGGCTTTATCTGCACTTTCATCAACCGGTAAGTCAGCGCGTTGTGCTTTCACAACGTTGTAAACAACAGCCTGGCTATTTGGAATTAATTTGCCGTCATTATGCATTAATACTAAAACTTTTTTATTGGAATCAGCCGCTTTCTTCTGGGCATCTGCGATGACTTTATCTAATTGGACTAACTGCTCATCAACCGCTTTTTGGTTACCATAGAGCTCACCAATTACACCAATGTTGGCTTTTACAGAATCAATATAGTGTTTGCTATCAGAGCCTAAATTGATGGTGGGTGCAATTTTTGATAACTCATCATAAGACTTACCTTGACGACCTGTGATCACAATCAGATCAGGTTTTAATTGCGCGATTTTGGCTAAATCAGGTTGTTTCATTCCACCTGCATTTTCCATTGATGCAGGAATACTGCCTTTTATATAAGCAGGAGCATTGCCAGTTGGTAGTGCAACAACCTTGTCACCTAAGCCGAGTTTTTGCATTGAGTCATAAACACCGAAATCAAACAGAACCACTTTTTGTGGCTTTTTCATGACTTCAGTTTCACCTGATAGGTGTTTGATCGTCACTTTTTCAACGCCTTGTGCTGTAACCGCATTTGGAGTGAAAGTGGTAGATTCAGCGCTAAGAGCAAAAGGCGCAGAGAATGACAACACAGAAACAAGCAGAGCAGGAATGAATTTTTTCATTTAAATGATCCCAATTTAGTCATTAAGCCAAACCCGCATTGTAAAGTGAGTGGCTTAGATGTCAATCAAATAAGAATCAATTTCATTTTCATTCCCATTAATGGAGTTAATATCACACAAATTGATGATAGCGATAATATGGATAAATAAAAAAACAGTAATGTACGAAAATACATTACTGTTCATAAGGTTATTATTGATTTTAAATCTATTAGTGACTTTTGATTGAATTAAGTAATGAGACGCGTTGTTGCTCTATTGAAGTCACTTTAGAACAAACTTGTTGGCCGAATTGCTGGAAGCTTTTCTCTTGTTTTTTCCATTCAGATTCGAGTTCTTGTTGTAACCCGCCTAAGTTACCTAGCATACCTTGTAACGCTTTATTGGCATCGCCACCCGATAATAATTGCTTACGTCCCATCTCGTTAATGCTGTCTTGTAAAATACCACCTAAGCTTTCATTGACTAACTCCCGCCCTTTCGTTTCAACCGTTTTCATGGCTTCATGGTGAAACACATAACCATTGGGACGAGTCTCAATAATTTGGTTGATTTGCCCATTAAGATCTTTTTCTAATTTTGTTAACCGGTTACGAATATTGCTATCGCTGCCAACCACTTTAACGACAACTTTGTCTATCGTTTCCCTTGAAGTTGATAATTTTTTTTCTGATTCTTGTTTTATCCAAGGTAAATCCTGACGAATATCGGCTTGGTAACGAATAGCTTGCTGTTTTTGCGCCTCTGTTGCAGCCACATTTTTACCGTTAAGTGTAATCTCACCGTTTGGCGTAATTTTTAAATCACCACTCGCACCAATAATTTGCACACTTTCGGGCGTCATAAAGATGTCATCCTTTGGCGTTACAGAACAGTTATAATCTGCAGCTTGGCTCGTCGCACAAGCAAGGAGTGAAAAAGCAATTAATGTACGGCGTAACATAAAATCTCCTAGTAGAGCATTAATTAAAAAACAGAACGCCCAATTCGTTTCGATAATAGCTCTAAAGCCGCACAGCCGACTAAAGAGTTCCCTGCCGAGTCTAGCTCAGGTGACCAAACCGCGACCGTAAATTGGTTTGGTACTACGCAGACAATACCCCCGCCAACGCCAGACTTGCCAGGCATTCCTATCCGAAATGCAAACTCACCAGAGCCGTCATACATACCACAAGTCATCATTAATGCATTGATTTGCCTTGATTGTAGTGGCGTGATGATGGGGTCAATAGAGCAAGATGACATTCCTTGCGATGTTAAATAGGAAAAACATCTCGCTAATTCAACACAGTTCATACTTAGAGAGCAATAATGAAAATAAGTTTCGAGAACCGTTAAAACATCATTTTCAAAATTCCCAAAGGATTTCATAAGATAAGCAATGGCCGCATTACGGCTGGCATGTTCGAGTTCTGAGCGAGCGACAACTGTGTCATAGCTAATGTCCGGTTCACAGGATAATTTCCGGACAAACTCCAACATACGCTGTTTTGGTGCGCTTAAGCGTGATTGCAGCATATCAGCGATAACAATGGCCCCCGCATTGATAAACGGGTTTCGAGGTATCCCCTTTTCCATTTCGATTTGAATTAGCGAATTAAAGGGTAGCCCGGAGGGTTCTTTACCTACGCGGCTCCAGATTTCCTCTTCTTCATAACGCGTCATTGCAAGCGTAAGGCTCAATACTTTTGAAATAGATTGAATTGAAAAGCGTTGGTAGGCATCACCCGCTGTAAAAATCTCACCATCGAGGGTGGATACCGCAATACCTAAATGATGGGAAGACACACAACCTAAAGCAGGAATATAATTTGCAACACAACCTTGCCCAATCAGTGGGCGAACTTGGTCTAGGATATCGTTGAGTAGCTGGTTAGAAAACATGGCGCTCAAAACGTTGACTCCAGATAGTATTTGCAACAGAAAATAAAGGCACCCAATTTTTGGATGCCTCTTCAAGCGACTGAAAGTTCAGTTTATTTATTGAGGTTAACTCAATAAAATTATTCTTCCCACCAAACATCAAAAAGCTCAGAAACGACGACGTCATTCATCCCTTTTGATTTTAGCCAGTTTTCAACAATTTGACGGTGCTCTTCGGTACATTTGCCAATTTTTTGTAGGCAAACGATCCCTTCCCAGCTCATATAGCCACTTGCTTCAAACGCTAAACCATTCGGTTCAATCGCTTCTGCAATCAGTTGGTCAACGGTGCTGTCAACTTCCTCAATCGGCGTACCTTCTTTAAAGCTCCACTTAACAGTAAAGCCTAACTCTTGGAACTCATCCAAGCGTAATTTTTTACGTAAACGACGACTACGTGGTTGTTTAGCCATTATTTGATCCTCTCAAACATTAAATCCCATACACCGTGCCCTAACCGCTGGCCCCGCTTTTCAAATTTTGTTTCTGGTCTTGTTTCTGGACGAGGAACGTAATCACCTGATGGCGATAAGTTTTTATACCCTTCGACACTCGTCATCACTTCAAGCATGTGCTCTGCATAAGGCTGCCAATCTGTTGCCATATGGAAAACACCACCGATAGCTAGTTTACTACGAATTTTTTCTGCAAACGGAACTTGCACAATACGGCGCTTATTGTGTTTCGCTTTATGCCATGGGTCAGGGAAAAATAACTGAACCATTTCAAGGCTTCCATTTGGGATCATGCAGTCTAAAACTTCTATTGCATCATGGCACATCACCCGTAAATTGGTGACATTTTCTTCTTTTGCTGATGCTAAACATGCGCCAACACCGGGAGCATGAACTTCGATACCTAAAAAGTTTTTATCTGCATTTTGAGATGCCATGGTCACCAATGAGGCGCCCATCCCAAACCCAATTTCCAAGGTAACTGGATTTGAGTTATTAAATACTTTGGCAAAATCAAAAGGCTCATTGATAAAATCGATGCCTTTTTCTGCCCATTCTTTTTCTAATGCGTCTTCCTGACGTTTTGTCAGACGCCCTTGACGGCGGACAAAACTACGGACTCGGCGCATAACCCGCCCATCTTCATTATATTCGGGGGAGATAACATTATTGATCATAATAAAGGTTCTAAAATGAATGCCCAATTAAGTTAATGTGCCAACAATCAAGTTTATAAGGTGATTGGTTACCAAACCTATCAGTTTACAGCCCTAATGCCCCAAGTTGCAGTGAATAACCTTACCCTTGAAGCATGATGGATATCGGAGTTTAGCAAAACTTCCACAAGGATGCAGTTGATAATTAGCTAACTTTACACTAAACAACACAATAGCGGTTTACAGCCCTCTTCGTCTATGTTGCAATTCCTGCCATCACTGGAAATATCAATAAAAAATAAAATTATCAATGGAAGCTCAACAATTTTCATCTGCAGTGCTTAACTGGTATCACAAATACGGTCGTAAAACGTTGCCATGGCAACAGGAAAAATCGTCCTACCATGTTTGGTTATCAGAAGTCATGCTGCAACAAACCCAAGTGAGTACTGTAATCCCCTATTTTGAGAAGTTTATCTCTCGTTTTGAGGATGTTACCGCCCTTGCCAACGCACCTCTTGATGAAGTTTTACACCTATGGACAGGGCTCGGTTATTACGCTCGGGCTCGGAATCTCCATAAAGCCGCACAAGTGATTGCGACTCAATATGGTGGCTCATTTCCCACTACATTTGATGAAGTATTAGCGCTACCAGGCGTTGGCCGGTCCACAGCCGGGGCAATTTTGTCATTATCACAAAAACAGCATTATCCTATCTTAGATGGTAATGTTAAACGTGTATTAGCTCGAGCTTATGCGGTTGATGGTTGGCCGGGTAAAAAAGAAGTCGAAAATCGCTTGTGGGAAATCAGTACTGATGTCACGCCAAAAGAGGGAGTTGAATTTTTTAACCAAGCGATGATGGACTTAGGTGCGATGGTCTGTACTCGCAGTAAACCAAAATGTGAGCTGTGCCCACTTAATTTTGGCTGCATGGCCTATGCCAATCATTCATGGCAAAACTACCCAGGCAAAAAGCCTAAACAGAAAATTCCTGAAAAAAGTGCTTGGTTTCTAATTATGCAGCACGGTGATAGTGTGTGGTTAGAACAACGCCCACCATCCGGTATTTGGGGCGGGTTATTTGCCTTCCCACAATTTAATTCTTTAGAGCAACTCAATGACTGGCTGAATGAATCAGGCCTTGAACATACTCAATTAGAGCAATTAATTTCCTTCCGTCACACATTTAGCCATTTTCATTTAGATATTATCCCTGTAAAAGTTAACATTCAGGCATTTAATTCTGCCATGGATGAAGGCAAAGGACTCTGGTATAACTTACACTTAGGCGCAACTATCGGCCTTGCAGCCCCAGTTGAAAGTTTACTAAAACAGCTCGCCTTACTACCTGATATTTGAGGAAAAATTAATGAGTAGAACCATTTTTTGTACATTTTTACAACGTGATGCTGATGGGCAAGATTTTCAGCTTTACCCAGGTGAGTTAGGAAAACGTATTTTTAACGAGATTTCAAAAGAAGCGTGGAGTCAATGGATGACAAAGCAAACCATGCTTATTAATGAAAAGAAACTCAATACCATGAACCCTGACGACCGTAAAATGTTAGAACAAGAAATGATTAATTTCTTGTTTGAAGGCCATGATATCCATATTGATGGCTATACACCTGAAAAATAATCTGTTTGTCTACCTACTGAGTAGGTAGACTTTTGCCCCAAGACTGTGAATCGTATGAAAAAACTATTTGCGCTGAGTTTGTTAATTCCCTTAATTGTTTCTTGTTCTAGCAAGCAAAAATCTGACTTTAACCCTAATTATGTCAAAGATACCAATGGGTTCGATATATTAATGGGCCAATTTGCCCACAATATTGAGAATATCTGGGGCATTAAAGAAGTGTTAATTGCAGGCCCAAAAGACTACGTTAAATATACCGATGAATACCGAACTCGTAGCCATATTAATTTTGATGCGGGAACCATCACGGTTGAGACAATTTCAGCAATAGAACCTTCACAGCACCTAAAGAAAGCCATTGTCACCACCTTATTAATGGGCGATGATCCTAATTCCATTGACCTCTATTCTGACATTAATGATATTCCTCATAGCAAAGAACCCTTTTTATTTGGCCAAGTGCTAGATAACACAGGAGAAGCTATTCGTTGGGAATGGCGAGCCACAAAGTTTGCTGATTATCTGATAGAAAATAAAATGCAACGCCGGCAGTCTGGTATGAATATTGTTTGGTCAGTAACTATGCAACTAGTACCAAACCATTTGGATAAACGGGCTCATAAATATTTACCTTATATTAAAAAATCTTCAGCCAAATATGGTGTTGATGAATCATTAATCCTCGCTATCATGCAAATTGAATCAAGTTTCAACCCTTATGCGGTTAGCCGTTCTGATGCACTTGGTTTAATGCAGATAATGCCAAATACAGCAGGGAAAGATGTTTTCCGCTCACAAGGGAAATCCGGTGTACCTAGCCGTAGCTATTTATTTGACCCAGAGAAAAATATTGATACAGGTACTGCTTACTTAGCTATATTGCAAAACAGCTACTTAGGCGATATTAGTAACCAGACCTCACGCCGCTACGCGGTCATCACTGCCTATAATGGCGGAGCTGGTAGCGTATTACGTGTCTTCCACAGTGATAAAAAACAAGCCGCACAACGTATTAATAATTTAGAGCCTGGAGAAGTGTATGAAACTTTATCCACTAAACACCCAGCGGCTGAGTCACGTAATTATCTGATTAAAGTGAACAAAGCACAGAAAAATTATCTCCGCTAAAATTTTTCCAATATTGCATATGCCAGCCAAAATCGATTTTAAGGCTGGCATTTGTTATTAACCTTAATAATTTTATGTATATTCGATTAAAAACTGGCTAACATGTTGAAAAAAAGCGCATACAGTCAAAAGTTTATTGAAAGCGCCTTGACTCAACCAATGAAATCAGGTTTAATACGCTCCGTTGCCCGGATAGCTCAGTCGGTAGAGCAGGGGATTGAAAATCCCCGTGTCCTTGGTTCGATTCCGAGTCCGGGCACCACTAATTTTCAACAGACGTCAATCGACGTCTGTTTTTGTTTGTAACGCCCACTAAAATTAACACTCCGCCAAAGTTTCAATTCAACTGAATTCTATTCGACTCTACCCACATCCCCCCTACTGTGCGGATACAATTGCAGGTATCGCAGCTCTATATTATTTAACACACAACATTAAAGGTTCACCTTTAGCTATTACATACCTTCAATTGCATTTTGAAATACGAGCAGTATATGGAGTTTCAAGCCCCTTTCATTGGCAACAATAAGGTCAAATATAGCTCTGCAATTACCATCGAAGTCAAAACAATGAATTGACCTTGATGGAAGAGAAGATTCCTCGATTAAATTCATTTTGCACAGGCTCACATTCAGGGTAAGACATTCCCCTACCATATATAAGCGCATGGTATGCTTTTTATACCAGAGTAGGAACAAATTAGGTTCCTACAAATTATAAGAAATAATATTTTTTACATAATAAGAAGAAATTAATGAAACTATTTATTTTTTTTACGCGCCTACCACTAAGGGTACAAATTATCGTTTTAGTCGTGACTGTGCTAGCACTACCACTTATCGTAGCTAACATCCAGATTTCAAAAGATATCGATGACCGTTTGCATTATGAAGCGGCTGATAAAGCCGAAGTCGTAGCAGATGTTATCGCATTATCCCCCATAGTCGCCAAAGGATTGGTAAACCCAACTCAAGAGGCATTACAAGAAATACAAGATTACTCACAATCCGTTCAAAGTGTTTCTGGTGTTGAATTTATTGTGGTGATTGATATGAATGCTATCCGAATATCCCACCCTGATGTCGCTAAAATCGGCAAACCGATGGAAGGCGGCGATGAAAAGCGTGTACTTAGAGGTGAAAGTTATAATTCTTCCGCAAAAGGTTCACTGGGATTTTCCTTGCGGGCATTCAAACCTATTTTTGATGCACAAAGTCAGCAAGTCGGTGCTGTCGTCGTTGGTATTATGTCCAATAGCATCGACCAAGCCATCGAACAGGTTAATCAACCAATCCGCTCTGCCCTTACACTAGCTCTGTTGATTGGTATTGTACTGGCTATCGGGTTATCTAACAGTATCAAAAAAATTCTGTTTGGCCTTGAACCATTGGAAATTGCTCGTCAATTGGGAGAACGTAATGCTGTGCTCGCCTCTGTCCGAGAAGGGATTATCGCTGTTGATCGTGATGCCAGATTGACAATGGTCAATAGCGAAGCCAAGCGTATTTTAAGCCTTGCGGGGATCTCTCCTGATTTAATCGGTAAAAAAGTAGAAAAATGTATTCCACATACTCGTCTACTCGACGTACTCCTCTCAGGAGAATCAGAGTTCGATCGTGAACAAAATCTTCATGGAATATCGATATTAACCAATCGAGTTCCTTTGTATGCCAACGGTCAAATCATCGGTGCAATCGCAACATTTCGTGATATGTCGGAAGTGAGCAAGCTAGCTGAAGAGCTTACTGGTGTGAACCGTTATGTAGAGGCATTACGCGCATCTGCACATGAACACCTCAATAAACTCCACGTTATTAATGGATTAGCACTCGGTGGAAATCGACAAGTGTTACTTGAGTATTTGTCTGACATTATTAATGAAAATAAAAGTGAGCAAGCTTTCATCAATGATGCCATTCGGGATCCTATTTTATCAGCATTCTTATCGGGCAAATTCAGCCGCGCTAAAGAAATGGGTGTCGATCTGGTTATTGATATCAATGATGTCGTTCCTGAAATTCAACAACCCAGAGTGAGCCATGCGCTAGTGACGCTATTAGGAAATTTGTTAGACAATGCCTTTGATGCTGTACAACTTTCTGAAACGAAAGAGGTCATTCTTCATTTAGCGCTAAAAAATAATAAATGGTACATCGAAGTCAGTGATAGTGGCTCAGGAATGCCAGCAGAAAATATTCCACAAATATTTCAACGCGGGTTTTCCACAAAAGGTGAGCATCGGGGAATTGGCTTATTTTTGGTTAGTGCAACGTTGGATAAGCTAAATGGCACAATGGACGTATTTAGCCATGTTGGCAGTGGCATGACATTCGCCATCTATATTCCTGCAGAAGTAATTAATGGAGGTAGTGATGATTAATGTCTTAGTTGTCGAAGATGACCCAATGGTAGCTGAATTAAATAAAGGCTATCTAAATATGATTGATGGGTTTTCATTAGTTGGAGTAATTAATAGTGGTACTGAAGTCCTTGAGTTCATGAAGAACCATGATGTTTCGCTGTTGTTGCTCGATATTTTTATGCCAGGATTAGATGGTCTTAGCCTGCTTAAAGAGATCAGAAAAAACTATTCAAATGTTGATGTTATTATGGTCACTGCCGCCCGAGGTGGTGCTGATATCCAGAGAGCATTACGCCTAGGAGCCATTGACTATATTGTTAAACCTTTTGTTTTTGAACGATTTCAATCTGCGCTCGTTAGCTATCATGAACGAGTCAAATTGTTAACAGATGAAAGTAACCTAAGCCAAGCGGCTATCGATAGCCGCATCTTTGCTAAAGAAACACAAAGCCATAAAACGCCAAAAGGCATAGAGCATGAGACACTGACAAGAATTCAGTCTATCGTTCGAGAGCAAACTAAACCGTTTGATGTTCAAGAACTTGTGCCTATCGTCAAACTATCGCGCATATCATTAAAAAAATATCTCGACTATCTGGTCGAGATAGGTGAGCTATATAGTGAACTTGCCTATCGTGGTCAAGGTAGGCCAGTGACACTTTATCGATTAATCCGTTAGTATTTTCACCTAAAATCAATCGTGATCTGCATAACATTGTTATGCAGAACTTATGCTAATTACGTGATAATGGTCGCGATATTCCTAACTAACCAACAGCTAAACCGTGATTTAACTCCCAAATTAAACTTTTAAAATTAACCACTTACATAAGTTTCATAATGCTTAACTAAGTTTCAGATGCGAGACGATGACGTCATGTTTACACCAAAATGGCTCCGACTATAAAAGGAGTCCCATAATGGAAAAAGACGTTCAAATTACCACAGAAGCAGTTAAGCCGAAATTTTGGCAAACAAAAATTGGGCCGCTACCCCTTCCGCTTTATCTTATCCTTGCAACTATTATTATCTTGGCGTCAGTATTCGGGAAATTGCCTTCAGATATGTTAGGTGGTATTGCCGTAATGATGATAATCGGTATGTTACTTGGTGATATCGGGATGCGCGTACCGATCCTCAAAGACATTGGTGGACCTGCTATTTTGTCCATTTTCGTTCCATCCGTCTTAGTTTTCTACAACCTGATCAACCCAACGGCAGTTGCCGCGATTTCATCATTCACTAAAACTTCAAATTTCCTTTATTTCTACATTGCTTGTTTAGTATCTGGAAGTATTCTCGGCATGGTACGTGCTGTACTAATCCAAGGCTTCTTAAGGATGTTTGTTCCACTAGCAATCGGTACCATTGCTAGCTGTATCGCGGGGGTTGCCGTTGGTTCATTGACAGGACTCGGTGCATACCACTCCTTCTTCTTCGTTGTTATTCCTATTTTATCAGGTGGAATTGGTGAAGGTATCTTACCGCTATCCGTTGCTTACTCAGAGATTTTGAATCAATCACCAGACAAATTTATTGGAATGTTAGTACCTGCAGCCATGTTAGGTAACTTATTTGCCATCATGTCCGCTGGCTACCTGCGTCATTTAGGTGTGAAAAAACCACATCTAACAGGTAACGGAACCTTAGTGCGATCAGGTGATATTGATTTAAGTGCTAAGAATGAAAACCAACCGATTGACTTTGGTTTAATGGGAGCGGGCCTGATAATCGCATGCTGTTTCTATCTGTTTGGTATGTTAGCCAATTACTTTATTCCAATCCCTGCACCTATTATTATGATCCTGTCCGCTGCACTGGTAAAAACGCTTGGTATTATGCCACGTGAGATGGAACTGGGTGCTTATCAACTGTATCGCTTTGTTGCACAGAACCTGACTTGGGCGCTTTTAGTCGGTGTCGGTGTTCTATATACCCCTTGGAATGAAGTCATTGCTGCTATTACCCCTGCTTATATTGCTACCGTTGCCGCAACAGTACTCGCGATGATTTCAAGTGGTTTCTTCATTGGCCGTTATCTCAATATGTATCCAATTGAATCTGCCATGGTCACTGGCTGCCATAGTGGCTTAGGTGGAACTGGTGATGTCGCTATTTTATCTGCGGGTAACCGTATGGAATTAATGCCATTTGCTCAAATCGCCACGCGTTTAGGTGGAGCTTGTGTTGTGGTGTTGGCTGCAATTTTAATGCGTGTAATTAGCTGAGTACTTAGGAGGCGACATAATGACTATCAAAAAAGGCCATGCCGGAACCTTAGAATCTAACGACATCATGATTTTTGTCGAAGAGAAACCAGCCAATTCCGGTATTCAAATTGAATTAACCAGTATCGTAGAGGCGCAATTTGGCCAGGCCATCCGCTATACATTACAAGAAGAAGCCAACAAAGCAGGTTTTCCTGACATTTATATCAAAGCCATAGACAAAGGCGCCCTAGACTGCACTATCCGCGCGCGAATGCAAACGGCTATTCAACGAGCGAATAGCATGACAGCGGAGGAAAACGAATAATGGACCTACTTAGAACACTACTATTTTTACCGGGTAATAATGCAGGAATGCTACAAAATGGGGGCGTTTTCGGAGCTGATGCGGTGATCCTCGATTTAGAAGATGCGGTATCGCCACCAGAAAAAGATGCGGCTCGCACTCTCGTCAGCCATGCATTGCGTAAAGTAAGTTATGGCAATAGCCATAAAACCGTACGTATTAATCCGCTTGACGCAGGAGGAGAACAAGATATTGCAACCATCGTTCCTTGTGAACCTGATGCACTAATGCTGCCTAAAATCGACAATCCTAAAATGATACACGATATTGTCACCCTGATTAAACGCGCAGAAAAACCGGGACAAAAAACCGTTAGAATTATTCCTTTGTTAGAGACACCGCAGAGTATTATTCATGCCTATGATATAGCAGTTGCGGATTCTCGTGTTTGGGCTATTAGCTTTGGTGCAGAGGACTACACCGCTTCACTGGGGGCGATACGCTCCTCCTCCGGTGAAGAAATTTTATCGGCAAGAACCACTATCATCAATGCAGCCGCTGCCGCGGGGATTGACTCCATCGATACCCCATTTACTGATGCCCAAAATGAGGTAGGCCTTGAGCGAGATTCACTTTTCGCTCGTCAGCTAGGTTTCAAAGGAAAGCTAGCTATCAACCCGCGCCAAATAGATATTATTCATCAGGCTTTTAGCCCGACAAATGCAGATATTCAATGGGCTCATCGAGTCGTTGATGCGCTTGAACAAGCGAAAAAACAAGGTACTGGCGTTATTGCTCTTGATGGAAAAATGATCGACGCCCCTATCGTACTACGAGCTGAACGTACTCTCGCGTTAGCTGCCTATCTCAATCTATCACAAGGGGAAACGGTATGAAGAATCATGTCAATCGCGAGCTACCCGAAAAGATATTTGTTACTGATGCATTGATGCCTTACGCTGGTGCATTCGCACGAGTTCCTAACATGCAACGTAGTGCACCCAAAGTGAAATGCCAACGCCCAGGGAACCAAAAGCTAAGAAATTGTTTAGAAGAAATATTTGATGAGCTGTCGATCAGTAATGGCATGACACTCTCATTCCATCACCATTTTCGCAATGGTGACAGCTTAGTTAATCAAGTATTAGATATCGCTGCTCAACGTGGGCTTAAAGGTCTTAAAATCGCACTCAGTTCTGTATTTCCGGTGCATGCACCTATGATCGAACACTTTAAAAGTGGTACCGTCGCTTACCTTGATACCGATTATATGTCAGGGCCTGTGGCTACCGCTATCTCACAAGGAGTACTTGCTCACCCTGTAATGTTAAGAAGCCATGGTGGTCGAGCACGAGCCATCGAGTGTGGCGACTTACATATTGACGTCGCTTTTATTGCCGCACCTGCCGCTGATGAATATGGAAACCTCAATGGTACCGAAGGACCAACTGCGTGTGGGTCACTGGGCTATGCATTTCCCGATGCTGAATATGCTGACTGCGTGGTTGCTGTAACCGATACATTACTCCCTTACCCACTAAAAACCATTTCAATTTCTCAGACTCGGGTCGATTATGTGGTTACACTACCATCTGTGGGTGATCCTAAGGGAATTGTTTCTGGAACAACGCAAGTCACTAAAGACCCTGTTCAACTGAAAATTGCTTCACTAGCAGCAAAAACAATTAAAGCATCAGGCCTACTAAAAGACGGTTTTTCATTCCAAACGGGTGCAGGTGGTGCATCACTAGCCGTGGCACACTATTTACGTCAGATCATGCGAGAAAAATCGATAGTCGGTAGTTTTGCTTTAGGTGGAATTACTGGTTATCTCGTTTCCATGCTTGAAGAAGGATTATTTGAACGACTCGTCGATGTACAAGGCTTTGACCTTGATGCCGTCCGTTCTTTGAAAGAGAACCCAAATCATCTCGAGGTTAGTGCAGGCATGTACGCAAGCCCATTTAATTCAGGCTGTATGGTCAATCAATTAGATTGCGTTGTTCTGGGAGCGACGGAAATGGATACCCAGTTTAATGTCAACGTCGTTACTGGCTCAAACGGTTATATCATGGGTGGTTCAGGTGGTCACAGTGATGCCGCTGCAGGTGCTAAATTGACGATTGTTACCGCAAATTTAATTCGTGGACGCTTGCCTATATTACGTGATGAAATCGTCACGATTACCACCCCCGGAGAAACCGTGGATGTGCTGGTTACCGAATATGGAATTGCGGTAAACCCGCGCAGGCAAGACTTACTCGACCGCCTTTCTCAAGCTGGACTGCCACTAATTACCATTGAAGAAATGAAACAGTTAGCAGAAGACATTGCAGGCGTACCCGATCCGATTAAGCTCACTGATAATATTGTCGCATTAGTTGAATATCGAGATGGCACGGTGATTGACGTCGTTTACCAAACCGTTAGCTAACCCATGATTTCACTTAGGGTAACAACCAACGCCCTAAGTGAACCTTATTAAAAAAATCGGTTAGCTGTTGATAAAGCAGCGAATAAACGAACTTTCTCTTGGAGGCCTCATGAGCGACCGATACCAATTTAATTCCCTCTTTCAACCTTCAACCTTGATTCATCGTGAACTCGAATCACTACTGAATGCGAATGAACTTCAACTTGAAATAGGGCTGACACAATTCATTGAAGCTCGATATCAAGGGCAACTCGTTGGCTGTGCGGGGTTAGATGGCAATATTATCAAATGTGTGGCTATTGATAACAATCATCGAGGCGAAGCTCTGAGTTTACAGCTTCTAAGCGAGGTCACAAATCTAGCTTATCGGCAAGGCATTGAACGGCTATTTCTCTATACCAAACCATGTAATGTTCCACTGTTTACAAGTGCTGGTTTTACGCCACTCGTCAGTGTTCCAACACAAGTCACTTTGATGGAAAACTCGCCGTATGGCTTGAAAAACTATTGCGATGAATTGGCGAAATTACACGTTTCAGGAAAAACCATTGGTAGTATCGTGATGAACGCCAACCCTTTTACATTAGGCCATCGTTACCTTATCACTCAAGCCTTGGAACATTGTAATTGGCTACATCTGTTTGTTGTAAAACACGATTCCTCACGTTTTGCTTATCGCGACAGGTTAGCACTAATCCGTGACGGCATTAAAGGGCTTGAACGGGTCACGCTCCATCCCGGCTCGGACTACATGATATCCAAAGCCACCTTCCCATCCTATTTTATCAAAGACAAAGGGTTAATCGATGAATGCAGCACTGCGTTAGATTTATTGTTATTTAGGCAGAAAATTGCACCAACACTGGGAATTAATGTGAGATTTGTGGGGACTGAACCTTTTGACCCTGTCACCGCAAAATATAATCGAGATATGGCATTTTGGCTCTCGGAATCAACTTGTTCCTTCCCCGCTATCAAGGTAGAAGAACTTCTACGCATCGAAATTGATGGCAGTCCTGTCTCTGCATCAAGGGTCAGAAAACTACTAGATGAAGGTGATGCCTCGGCTATCGCACGCCTCGTGCCAAAAACTACCTTTGATTTTTTATTCAATTCACAAAAGTAATCAACAATATTATTCCGTAAGGTCAGCATGATAATAGAACAAAAAGTCACACTAGAAAATATGTTGAACTGCCGTGAAAAACGCGCTGAAAAACAGCAATATCTTCTTGCAAAATACCATCAACCTGTCGTTTTTATTTCATTGGTATGGCCGGGTGAGGTTAAAGATTCTAGTGCATCACGCTATGTGATGGAACTAGCAGTTAAAACAATGAATAACGCGGTAGAACATCTACACTTGCATGCGTCTCATTACCAATGTGAACACCTTATTACTGGGCCTGAAGCTTTTTATTGTTTACCTATAGACAATATCGGGCTGAGTATCTTAGATCTAAAAAAACTTTGTGTTCGCCTTGAAAGGGCACATCCACTTGGTCGTTTATGGGACATCGACGTCATTAATACCCATAAACGTCCAATATCTCGTTCTGAGGTGGGGTTACCACCACGTCGTTGCCTACTATGTGAAAAAACTGCTCATCTTTGTGCACGTTCACACGCTCATGATGTACACACATTGATTAATACCATTCACCGGAGGATAGATGAGTTTAAACAACGTGCAGGGAATTGATGTTATTGACCATAGCGTCTCCCATCCAAGCGATGAAACACACGTATTTTGGGCTAAAAATTTGAGTCAACTTGCGTATCAAGCCATGATGGAAGAGGTACTACTAACACCAAAACCAGGGTTAGTTGATATGCGCAACAATGGCTCACATCAAGATATGGACAGCTATATGTTTGCCCGCAGCGCTCGCACCGTTGCTAACCACTTGCCTGAATTTGTTTACCTTGGCTACTTTCAAGGAAAGCAACCTGCGGTACAAACACTTTATGCTTTAAGAGAGCACGGTTTAGCATGTGAAAAAGCCATGTATCAGGTAACTAACAACGTCAATACACATAAGGGCGCAATATTTTCCTTCGGCCTGGTGTTCGCGGCAATGGGTCGATTATTAGCACGTAACACCAATATCACCGCCAATTCAATTTGCCAAGAAGTCGCAAACATTTGCCAAAACATGGTCGTACGTGAACTCGAACCCATTAAAGAAGCCACAACAGCCGGGGAACAATTTTACCAGCTCTATGGACTAACAGGAGCTCGTGGAGAAGCTGAATCCGGCTTTGCTACCGTCTTAAAATATGGGCTTCCTACCTATCAAAAATTTCATGCAATGGGATGGGATAATGAACGAGCATTGCATCAAACGTTACTAACACTCATGGCCTATAATGATGACACTAACCTTGTTTCACGTGGTGGTTTAGATGGTTTACACTTTGCCCAAAATGCCGCCATGGCACTTTTGAACTCTGATAACATGGACTATGCGCAACTCAAAATGCAATTAATCTTGTTAGATAATACTTTTATAACTAAAAACCTAAGCCCTGGTGGTAGTGCAGACTTACTTGCTATCACTTGGTTTTTAGCTCATCTACCAAAACCTGTTAAGAATAACTTACCAAATAGTTCTTCAAATAGTTGTCAGTATTATTAATACGTTGAATCCCACTAAATTGGGATTCGGTTATTATTTTAATGCGTCACCTATTATTGAAAAATAATTTCAATATAAATAATCTTCATTATCAGGTAATATTTATTTAGCTACCTTACGACCCACATTGATTGAAATGAAGTGTAGCCTACAAATTCGCGAATACTTCATAAAACGAGGTTAAATGGAATGTGTACGAGTTTATCAATAACAGATAGCCAAAATAATATTTACCAAGGGCGAACATTAGAATTAACGGAAGACCTACCCTCTTGGATAACATATTATCCTGCGAATACTTTTTTTCAGAAAAAAGCCCCTAACGGGGAAAATGGTATTAATTATACATCTAAATTCGATATTCTTGCGATAACGACCGAAGTTTATTTTGATGGAGATAACCATAATATATTCCAGGGGTTAAATAGTGCAGGATTAACGTTTAGTGCAAATATGATTTCTGAAGCAGAGCTTACGCCAATTAATCCGGAAAATTATTGTCTATCATTACCTGTTACTGCATTAGGTGAATGGGCTTTATCCCTTTTTAGTCATGTTGATGAAGTTAAAAAAGCGGTTGAAAATGGTTATTTTTGGTCCCCTATTCTTGTTAATTTTAGGAATTTAACATCACCATTCCACTATGCTTTTTATGATAAACACGGTGGTAGCATTATTGTTGAAGCCGTAAATGGCAAATTGCAGGTTTTTGATAACCCTACTCGTGTCATGACTAATGGACCTGATTTTCAATGGCATTTAAAAAACCTGAATAATTATACTCAGTTATCAAACCTAGATATATCAACAAATTTACTGGGTAATATTCGAGTTACTCAACCTGATAGTGGTATTGCAACATCAAATCTACCTTCGTCGGATACGTCTGTTGGACGTTTCATTCGAGCGGTTTTTTATAGCACTTATGCACCAAAAGTTGGCAATGCAAAAGACGCTATGATTACACTCGCCCACATTATGAATAATTTTGACCGTACTAAAAATATTACAGTTGATAATATGGGGGAAGGAGAAGGCACTCAAAATAGTTTACTTTCTGAATATACTGTTTGGAGCTGCTTGTCTGATTTATCTAATGGTGTAATGTATATTAGAGGCTATGGTGAAATGAATTATAATCAATATTCAATTAGCCAATTTAGTAGTGCAGGAAAACCTGTATTTCAACAACTGAATATTTATTAATTTACAATTGCAGAAGATAAATACTAGGTTATCTTCTGCTATCTCATAAACCTATTTTATCGTAGCATCTTCATACCTTGGTAAAGCCTTTTCAATTTCACCTAATGCAAAGGCTAAATCCACAGCTGCAATAACTGAACCCGTATAAGAATCAATATGAGCAAGCTCGGCTGTTAATAATGCAATTTCTGCGGCATTAATTTCAGTCACTGTTCCTAAACCATTTTTATAAAAATCAACACTGGCGGTATAACTTAATTGAGTTGTTTCGACTAAGTTTTTCGCCGCTTTATTGGCCTCAACAGCTGATTTTAGTGCATTCTCAGTTAAACTCATCTCTCGAATCGCCATTTCTTGGCTTTTCCGTAAATTCTCTTGGGCAATAAGAATATCCGACTGAGCATTCTTCATACGTGCTTGCCTTATTCCCCCTTCATAAAGCGGGATACTGATACCTATCAAAATATTTGAAGATGAAGAACTTTGGTTGATACCCGGTAGTCCTTGCACATCTAAACGACTGTTTCCCCCGGCGACTGCCCCTGCTAAATAGACTTTAGGAAAATAGTCAGATTCCACAGATTGGGTCGTTTTCATCGCTGCCAGTGTAAGTTCATAGTTAGCAAGCACATCAGGGCGCTGGGCTAACGCATTTCTGATCCGTTCGTGAGTCAATGGTGCGATATTATCAGGCAAAACATCGTTATCATTATATTGAATATTAATTGTTTTCAGTGGGGATATACCGATGGTAGAGAGTAATAATTGGTATTGATCTCTTTCTTTCCCTTTAGCTAATACGTTCTGAAACTCTAATTGTGAAACTTGCTGCTTCGCTAATGCAACATCCAGTACGGTTGCTAGCCCACGCGCTTTTTTTTGCTCTACGGCATACAATAAGCGCTGGCTTCGCTCTAAAGCTTTATAAGTTATTTTTGTTTTTTTTTGTGCTGCACCATAAGCATAATAAGCAATGGTCACATCATGAATAATTTTTTGGTGAAGTAAATTAAAGTTAAGGTCAGAAGCTAAAGATGCATGTTTGGCTGCATCAGTTAATGCTCCTCGCTGACCAAAATCAAACAATAGCCATTGAAAAGTTATCGCAGGGATAAAAACGTGATTAGAAACATCAATTTTATCGACCAAATCATTATGTGGTAACTTCAACGTTCCACGCTGATAGCCACTTAATGCTGTTGCAGTTATAACGGGTAAATAGGTACTTTCAACCATTCCCACATTGGTTGCAGCTTTTTTAGCAAGCTCCCAAGCAATACGTGTTTCAGGATTATTTTTTTGTGCGACATCGATAAGGCTTGCTAGGTCATATTGCTCTTTAAATACTTCGTTATGTTCAGCATATAAATTCTCTTCAGGGGAAGAGATATATGTGTCAGTTTCATATTGTAAAGGCTGCGGCGTTTTATCCATAAATGAACGACTCGTATCGACACAACCGACAAGAAAAATGCTGAATATCGAGATGAGTAAATATCGTTTTTTTTCGTATCTCATTGATTGGGTCATTGTCATTACTTCTCGCTCACTAGTTCTTTAATGACTTGCTCTTTTTCTTGAGCCGATAAAGTTGAAGGTATCGTATTTAATACATCATATTTCAAATCACTGGCGGATTTTAAATTTGTATTCGAATCAAAATGATCTTTATGGTTAAAAGAAATAAATTCAGACGAATAATTTTGGTAACTATCTACTGAAACCTTGGTTAAAAATTGGTTTAAAAAATGGGTTAAAGCCCCCCCTTTATCTTTAAAGTGGGTTTCGAACATTAATAAATTAATATCATCTTTTGTTTTAATAACGCCCTCATTGATTGCAGCAACCAAACTGAGAGCCTCGACATTGTTATCATAAGATTTTAATTTAAGTGCCGCATAACTATCTAGAAT
The DNA here is from genome assembly GCF_028481645.1 of Providencia sp. PROV141. Lineage (NCBI taxonomy): Bacteria > Pseudomonadati > Pseudomonadota > Gammaproteobacteria > Enterobacterales > Morganellaceae > Providencia > Providencia sp. PROV141. The sequence continues at coordinate 78,262 of NZ_JAMPPR010000019.1, forward strand.
ATTTCTAATTTGAGAGTTAACTGTAGTCATAATAGAGACCGGCCACACTTTAGTGAACATAATGTACATGACAACATTACCTAATAGGATACCGAGGATCCTATCGGAGGCAACATCCAGATCATAGCTCGGTTTAAAACCATGAAGAACGGTTAATAAAAATGCCAGCCCAACTTGGACTCCGGCATAGGATATACGTTCATTACCCGCAGCCACCCATGCAGCAGGCAAAATACAGAAAAAGATGAGTATCATTAAGCTAAAAATATCGGATAAATGAGGGATAATATACACAAGCGAAATAATCCCGATTAATGCGCCAATTAAACACCCTATAATACGCAGCGTTAGCTTATGTACTGTTTCACCAACAGAAGTCAATGCAACAACGTAGCAAGTGATCATCGCTGTGTGGATCCCCTGCCATTCAAAATAGTCATAAAAAACATAGCATATTAGTGCAGCACAGGTTGTTTTGATGGCGAAATATTTATGGTTTGGATTTGTAAAAGCGTCTTTAACAAAAAAAGGATTTTTAGCTTTAGGGTCACTACTCACTTTCTTTTTAAATAGGATATCCTGAAAATCAGCCAGTATTTGCTGGTTTTCAAGGTGATTACTTTTCTCGCTTTTTAGCGTTTCCAATTGTTCAATTTGGTTTTTTTCCAAACACTGCGCAATAAATTGACATTTTTCCGCGAGTAATAGACGAATTTCAGCAGAAGTATCATCGGGTAAATTTAAGGACATGATCAGTATTTCATACGAATTATCAATCATGCTATCTAGCCACTGGATTTCCTTTTTTCCTTTTAGAAAAAAGAGTTTGATGAGCATTAGGTTCCGCTTACATTCAGCCTGCGTACTTAGCGCGTCACTGATTTGAATTGAATACGGCATTTTTCCTAAATAAAATTGGTTTGCAGCCCGAAAGCGCTCAGCTAGCTTACCCATTAATAATTTTTTAGGGCTAATCCCAAAAAAGTAATTAAAGATAACCACCAATAACATGGGAGATACTGCCATTAATAGTGCGTATAAAAGCCCTCTTGTTGCAGCATCTCCAAAAGGAACATCATCAATCAATGTCATTAGAAATGCGATTACAAGGGCAATTAAGTTACCGACATCACCAAGGCTGCTCGCTGAAGACAAATACATAAATAACCCTGAGAAAAGGGCCATAAAGAAGAAACGCAACATCACATTTTGAATAGTAAAGTTAAACAATATAAAGATCACACAGACTGCTATACTGCATAGCACTATGACACCAATACATAACAGAATATTTTCAATCGCATTGGCTTTAACAAGGTAGATAATTAAATAACAGCTAATCGCCGATTCTGGGATTTCGTATAACATCGCAATGCCAGCCATTAATGCGCACAGTAAAGCAATCCGCCATGTGGTTGCGAAACGAAAATTAAATGGCAACAAATCTTGTTTTATTTGTTGAAGAACCAGTAAAGCTTTAGCAGTCATCATCTTGGGATACAATATTAACAGTGGCAGTCGCACCAACACGCATCAGATTTTTCGGTGGATTTTCTAAAATTACTCTCACAGGAAAACGTTGTTCAACACGCACCCAATTTAAAGACTTGGGGACATAAGGTAAGTCTCGAGGTATATTCAGCAGGTCAGTAGACATTACCCCCCAACCAGCACCTTGTACTCGGCCTTTAATAGGTTGCTTATTATTAATCATTGAATAAACAACCGCGCAGCTACCCATTTGGATGTTGTCTAACTCTGTTTCTTTAAAGTATGCGGACACAAACCATGTCTCTGTATCAATTAAGGTAAAAACAGATTGCCCTGAAAGCACAAACTCACCCGCTGATATGGTTAGTCCAACAATATACCCATCACTTGGTGCCTTAATTTCCGTGTTGCCCAATTCCCACTCAGCCATGGCGAGGGATATTTTTAATGACTCAACAAGTGCTTCTTCAGATTGGGTGTTATTAATTAATGCTTCTGATGCCACATTTTGTTTTTGAGCTTGTTTTAAGCTGACTTCTGCATCGCGTTTTAAGGTTCGGGCGTCATCCACTTGTTGAGCGGTGACAAAACCTTTCGCCAACAATGGCTCTAAACGTTTTAAAGACTGAGTTGCCAGTGCAAGGTTAACTTGTGCACGTTTTATTTGCTCTTCAGCCACTTCAGAATTTGATGTTTCAGCGACAATGATTCTCTTCTTGTTGCTTAACGCCGCCTCTGCAACAAGTAACTCGGCTTTAGCTTGGTTCACTCGTAGAGCATACATAGTCGGGTCAATGGTAAATAATCGATCGCCTTTTTTGACTTCCTGATTTTCTTTAACATAAAACTGGCTTATCCGTCCCGGAACGACAGAAGAAATGTTAATCTTATTGGCCTCAATCACGGCCTCTTCACTTAGTGGGTTCAAAATCGATGTTTGCAGGCTTTTCCATAGTAATAGAAATAAAGCCGCAAATATGCCGATTGAGAGAATGATAGCTATCTTTTTTTTATTTTTTATATTCATAATTTAATGAGAAAAATAAAGTAAGGATACGGTAATAGAGATTGTCAACAAGACACCAAAGTAAAACATCAGAGGAAAAGGCAACTTATCATCAATTTCTAAATAAACGAGAACAACACGCAATAATATAGCGCCAACCAATCCAATTAAGACACATAGCATCCAATAAGGAAAATAAGCGCCTAACATTGGGAATAATGGGGAATGTCCTTGGTTGCATCCCATTAACAATAAGGATAGCAGGCTAACGCTGATAATATGGCGATATTTTCTAATTAAGCTCAAGATAGCTCACCTATCATATTATGATTAATTAACTTATTAATTAATCACTACTATAACTCTTTTTAAATAATAATCGAATGATAAATCGAAAGTTTATTAAACCTATACAATGAAATGAAATAATAAAATGAATTAAAGATACATAAACCAGCCACCAAATGCCGATCCCCCTCCCGAGAGGGCAATTGAGGATTACTTAAAAAGCTGTTTTTGCTTTATACCTACCGGTAAAAATGACTAAACAAAACGCCTTGTATCGCAACTGGCTTATGCGGATAACCCTGAAATGTAGTGACAGCTTAGCATTTGTTTATCCGCTGATTTAAAATACCAATTAATCCGCTATTTACCTCTCACCTTGCGTATCAACCAATAAGCGCTGGTTAATATACTCAATCGTCTCATCTATAGTCATGATTTTATTCACAACGTTAGTAATTCCTTGCCCAATAATGACTTCAGCTTGGCGCAAATTAAACAACTTACCGTTTGGAATTGAAGATTCACGGATACCTCGATTTATTTCTTGATAAGCCAGTGGCATCCATGGGTAGCGATAGCAAACCTCTTGATTATGGCTGAAATCTTGATGATTACTGTTGCCCCCCAATAAAATAAGGTGATCCATGACTATTGGTGAATAAAGCCAACGATAAAATTGTTCTGCATAATGTGTTTTTTGGCTATAGCGAGATACCCCTAATGCCCCACCTCCCAGTTGAGGAACTCCCCCTGGTACAGGGGCGAAACCAATTTTAGGAAAAATATTACTGTGAGCAACATCGTTAAATAGGTTCATATAAGCAATCAGCATAGCAAGTTTCCCTTGCTCAAATTGATTGACTGATTCGCTCCACCATTTATTATGAATATTTTCTGTAATAGAAACCTGATGGAGGTATTCATCTAATACCTGACCCGCTAATGGCATTTCTAATCTAGGAATATTACCATTACTTATTAACTTTCCACCTGCCGCGTAATACCTTAATAAATACTCAGTGGCAATTAACCCTGCGCTGCCTAACGTCGTTGATGCACCGATAGGCCTTAAAAACTCACCTTCTTCATGTAACTCTGTAAAAAATTGGGTTACCTGATCGTATTCAGCAAAAGAAGTCGGTACTATTAGTTCTTGTCCTGTTTTCTCGTAATACATTCTTTTTAAAATAGGATCTTCAAAGAGATCTTTACGATAAAATAACATTTGTGCGCTGGCATCAAATGGCATTGCATAAGCAGTATCACTCACCAAACTAAATTTTTGCTGTGTCGGTAAGGAAAAGTTACTTAATAAATCAGTCACCCCATTCCCTACTTTATCTAACGGTTGCAAGATGCGTTCCGCAAACCAAGGAAAGCAGGCCATATCGATACGTAGTAAATCATAATAAGGGTGTAAGTGGAGCTGCCCTAAAATTTGGTAAACTTCATCATAAGGATAAACTGCTAAATTAACCTTAATTCCTGTTTGTCGATAAAAATGTGGCAGTAGCTTTTTAAGTGCGTTTGTTGAAGGGCTGGGTAAAATAAGTAAATTTAAGGTTGGATCGGATTTATTGCCAGTAATTATTGCCGATGTTGCCGTATAAAGGTTACCACTTTGATTACGAACGTAGACAGTATTCTTCCCCACCGTTTTCTTTTCGTGATCTTCTCTCATCAGTTCATCGACCACTTCCAACCCTAATTGTGCATAGTTCATTGGGAAACAATGTAACCCTTTTAGTATCGGAGGAATGTTACCACTTAAAGCAAAAATTGCAGGGCAATCACCTTCACTACCAAAAAAACTTGCTTGGGTTAAAAAACTAGCTTTTTCAATGTCTTCAGCAACAAATAAATCGGGTATTTGCTCCTCAGAGAAAAAATCAAAAGCCGCCTTGTAAGATTCATCATTAGAAGCACGAATAATAATAAATTTTTTATTCGGAGCCTGCTGTTTAAGGTTATTTTGTAACTCACTGACAAAGGTGGCGTGCTCTAAATCGCCATGATCATCACTAAAAATACCCACTAGCTGGCTTCGACTTGTCGCAATTTGTTGGCAAATGGCATCAGCTGCCTGGGAGTAATCCAATGTGAAAAAGTGGTAAGCGTTTGCAGGCTGACGATAAATAAAAATAATTTGAGAAGCGGCTAATTTTAAGGTGTCAAAATAGATGCTGGCATCCTGCAAACAACTGACTGCCACAACTTGCTTATAGCCGCCAGCCGCAATTTTTTGTAATGCATCGAGTTCTGTCGTTTCCAGATCATCCGTTAAAAATAGATCATAAGTTATCTCTGGATACTGAGCCATAGATTGCCTAAATGAATTAAAAAATATTGCATACTTATCAGACACCAATTGCGGTAATAGTATTGCGACCTTCTGGCTCTTATTGGTTCTCAATAATTGAGCTTGTGTATTTAACTGATACCCCATTTGCTTGGCGGCTTTATAGACTGCTTCAATTTTCTCAACGCTCACATTTCCCCGTTTATTCAAAACATTAGAAACGGTTCCATGAGAAACACCTGCTAATTTTGCGATATCCTTGATTGTTGCCATTTGTCTTTTTCACCTTGATTATTGCTGCCAATAGCATACCTGAATTATTCATCGCGACTACCGATAATTAATTTGAACGTTCCACCCTTAATTAGTTTATAAAACAAACGAACAAAATAAAGATTACTTTTCTTACCCTTCTTTTACAATGCGATATTAAATATCAATATAATCAACACCATAAAAAATATTATTTGAATGAGATCACTGATCTAAATAACATTTATTGGCAATGATAACTTCCGATATTATTATTGGAACGTTCAAATTGACTTATTTTTTGTTTGAACACCAACACCAGGGATCAAAAATTCCAAAATAAAACTATAAAATACAGGTAATTATTATGAAACTTCACTTTTTAGGCACCGCGGCTTCTGAAGGCATACCAAATCCTTTCTGCCGTTGTGAGCACTGCCAAAAAGCAAGAGAGCTTGGGGGAAAAGATATTAGAACCCATTCTTCCGCGATTGTGGATGATCTTATGTTGATCGATGTTTCCCCGACATTTAGCTATCAGTTAATGCGTGACGGAATGGATGCAACTAAGTTTGAAAGCTTACTATTTACCCATACTCACCCTGACCATTTTAATGTCGGCGATTTATTCAGCCGCATGGAAGGTTATGGATTTGAAATTCACCATCCATTACATATTTTTGGTAATGACCGAGCAATTAATGGCTGCCTTGACGTTCTACCCGGATACAGTAAAGAGCGTTTCGATTTCCACTGTTTAATCCCTTTTGTCACCGTCGAAAGAAACGGTTATAAAATTACGCCATTACTTGCAAACCATGCCAAATGGGAACTCTGCTATGTCTATCATATTGAAAAAAATGGAAAAGTTATTTTTTATGGACATGATTCAGGTTGGTTCCCTGAATTAACATGGAAATGGTTGGAAAATAAACAACTTGATATCGTCGTATTTGAATGCACTTACGGGCTCAATGGGAAAAATCGTACAGATAATCATATGAGCCTAGAAACCGTCTTTGCAGCTAAAGAAAAACTGCAGCAACAAAGCTGCCTGCATTCAGAAACTCAAATTGCTGTTTCACATATTTCCCATAGTGGCAAATTACTTCATGATGAATTAGAAGCGGTTTGTGCACCTTATAATATCCGTGTTGCTTATGACGGATTAACGCTAGAAGCATATTAAGAGGAAAACTAATCATGGATATGAAAATAACCTCTCGCTTACTGATCATGATGTTTGTGCAATATTTCATGCAAGGCGCATGGAATATGACCATGGGACTTGTGTTAAGTACTTATGGGATGGCAAACATCATTGGTAATGCTTACGCTTTATTAGGTGTGGCCACCATTATTTCCCCTTTATTTATTGGTATGGTTGCTGACCGTTTCTTTGCTTCACAAAAAGTAATGGGAACACTGCATTTAATTAATGCGGCCGTTATTCTATGTGTGCCTCAATTTATTGAGGCACACAATAGCGGCATGACCCTGTTTATGATTTTTATTATTGGGCTACTGTTTTATCCAACAACTGCGCTTTCTAATAGCATCAGCTTCTCTCATATTAATGGTGTGAAATATTTCCCTATTATTCGTGTATTTGGCACATTCGGTTTTATGGCTATCGGATTTATATTAGGGGAAATGGGCTTCTCGGGTAGTACCATGACTTGGTATATCGCATCCGCCGTTGCTGTATTACTAGGTTTCTACTGCTTTACTTTGCCAAATACACCACCAAAAGCGAAAGGTAAACCTTTCTCCGCTAGAGATATTCTATGTTTAGATGCACTTTCATTATTTAAAGACCGCTATTTCGCTATCTTAATGTTTAGTATCTTTGTATTAATGATACCGAAAACAGCTTACTCCGCTTATATCCCTGTATTTATTAAAACACTTGGATTCGATAATGCGGCATCTATCATGCAAATTGGTATTGCATGTGAAGTCCTATTTATGTTTGTGCTGTCATTCTTCTTAATGAAGTTCGGTTTCAAAATCACCTTACTTCTTGGCGCGGTAAGTTGGATTATTCGCTCAATGTTATTCTCCTATGCCGCAGTAGATTCCGGTTTCTACTTCATTATTTTCGGATTGATGCTTCAAGGATTATGTTGGGACTTCTTCTTTACGGCAGGTGATATCTACGTTGACCGTAAAGCCAAACCTGAGATCAGAGCGCAAGCTCAAGGTTTACGCTTTATTGTTTCAAATGGCTTTGGCTTATTATTTGCTTCAACAATTTGTGGTGAAATCTTTAATTCAACTGTCACAGAAACAGGTAGCGCAGCATTACCACAATGGGGAACATTCTGGCATTACCCAGCTATCGTCGCCGCGATTGTCACTGTTTTCTTTATTTTCTTCTTTAAAGACGATGTGTCTAAAAAGAAAAATGGGGAAAGCGAAAAACCAGCAAATCGCGTTGCAGCACAATAAAAATTAAGGAAAGGGTAAGGTCACGTCAGGAGCAAGCCATGGATTTATTTATACAGTTTGTTGACACCATTGGCCCTTTATCACTATCAAGTATTGCTAAACTAGTGGCCGCCTTCATTTTAGGCGGCTTAATTGGCTTAGAACGTGAATCAAAGGGAAAACCTGTTGGGTTTAAAACTTGTGTCATTATCGCCGTTGCCAGCTGTTTATTAACCATCGTTTCTATTCAATCAGCGGAGTATTACGCCAATATCTCTGACAATATACGTAGCGACCCAATGAGATTAGCTGCACAAATAATTAGCGGAGTGGGATTTCTAGGCGCTGGTGTTATATTGCATCGTCGTGATGATGCCATTTCAGGTCTAACAACTGCAGCCATTGTTTGGGCTTCAGCCGGTGTTGGAATTGCCTGTGGTTCAGGGTTCTACTGGCATGCTATCATCGTTACAATTCTTTTTTTCTTAGCAATACAACTCAGTCCTCAAGTTGCTTTATTTCAGATGAGAAACCAAAAACTAGGAAAAATTAAAGTTCGAATGCTATTTACGCATGAAAAAGGTGTCCCTTTGCTTATTGAGTACCTAAAAGGTCACAAAGACTTAATTGAAAATCTCACCATCAGAGATATCAAGAAAGAGCGCGTCGAGGTAAATTTAAAGCTATTAGTACGCCAAAAAATCACTTTGCCTGAATTTTACTGTTCCTTAAAACAGTTGGAGTATGTCCATTCTGTTTCTTTAGATCACTAATTCTTTCTTTTTCAAAGTGATATATTTTCGCTAAGTAAAATGTAAATTATTTAAATAACCTGTTTATTTTAGCAGGTTATTTATCTATAAATTACCCATCGACACTATAAGTGCCGTAAATCCTCCGGAATATTCTTTTTTAAAATACGCCAAAAGTCCTCTGCAGTTTTATTTAGCCGTGTATCCATACGGTAGATATAAGCTTGGATAGGTATCGTTAATTCCGGCGTATCCAGACAAACGAGTTTTTTTTCTTTCAATTCATTCACTACAGAATAAATGGGCAACCATGCTATCCCATGGCCATCCAACGCCATATTTTTTAATAACTCACTCATTGATGACATAAAAAGTGTTTTCGAATTGATCGTACCAAATTCACTTAATCGACGATTAACTAACCTTCCCATATATGAAGCACTTGTGTAATTCAACAACGGCACTTGAGGCTGATAGATATCAAATAGTGGCTTACCATGCTCATCTGCGGCACAGATTGGGTATAATTCAGATTCAAATACATTCAATGAGGAAAATGGAGATTGCATGAGGTCTTCATCATAAAATGAGATAATAAAGTCACTCTTCCCTTCTCTCAATGCGTTGACAACCTGTACGACATCAATGGCTTCAACATGGTAAACAAACTCCTCACCATAACCGGACAGCCCATGGACTAATTTAGGCAGTAATGTTAATGACAACGAATGAGCAGCAGCAATTTTAATATTTGGTAGACTCAATACATTGTGGCCGGATAATTCATTTAAGTTACATTCCAGTTGTTGTAATAAACTACGCGCTTGAGAATGAAAAATTTTTCCCTCTTCGGATAACTGTAAAGGGGAAGTCGTTCTATCAAATAATTCAACGCCAATAGCTTCCTCTAAAGCTTTAATACGGCGGCTAAATGCGGGCTGAGAAATATTTCGTTGTTCTGCTGCATGAGAAAAATGTCGGCACGACTCTAGTGTTAAAAAATCATATAGCCATTTTGTTTCTATATTCTTCATCTTATTAAGCCTTAAATTGACTTGCTGTTAAAATATAAGAAATTAAAAGTATTTTTATTGATATTTTAAGTTAATAATTAGTTAAACAACCAAACCGAATTTGTAGTTACATTATTTGTATTATGCATAGCCCTACTATTTAAAACATTAACAAAAATCAAAAATTAATTTTATTAAATTTATGCACACCATAAAACCTAGTCTATTCAGGCTCTCAGAGCAATTTATTAAAATAATTTTATTTTGAATAAAAAACTTAATGCATATCTTGCATCAACCCATACTTACTTGCATTTCTCATCCGAGATAAACATTGATAAATATTAACCATAGGTTAGGCAGTAATATTTAAGTTAATAATTATTATAATGCCAACCGATATGTTAAATAAATGAAGAAAGATAAGCATTTATTGATTTTTATTTTATAAAAAGGCTAATGAAATGCAGGGGTATTAAAATGAAAGGTTTAATTGGTGTATTAGGTGGTATGGGACCTGCCGCTACTGTAGATTTATTTAATAAATTCGTTAATTATACCGTAGCAAATAGAGATCAAGAGCATATCCCTTTAATTATATCATCTATTCCTGATATACCGGATCGAACAGAGGCGCTATTAAACCATGGTGAATCACCTCTACCTTTAATGACAGACTATCTAAAAAAATTAGAAAATGCAGGTGCAGAATGTATTGTTATTCCTTGTAACACCGCACATTATTGGTTTAGTGAACTGAAAGATATTTGCCACGTCGATATGCTAAGTATTGTTGAGACGACAATGAAAGAAGTGCTAGCAACCAAGAAAAAAAACATCGGATTACTTGCAACAAATGCCACTATGTATATGGGGTTGTATCAAAAAAATATAGAGAGTAAGCATTTAAACTGCATTACCCCTGATAAAGAAAGCCAAGACAATGTTATGGAAAGCATTTATTTATTAAAATCAGGGAATAAAAAAATGGCTGAGTCCATTATGAAAAAACAAGCTGAGGCATTATTTTCCCGAGGTGCAGAAATTATTGTTCTTGGCTGTACTGAAGTTCCCGTCATTCTTGAAAATGAAATAAATAATTATCCAGATAAATATATCGACTCAACCAGTACCTTAGTCAGAGCAAGTATTCACTGGTATGAAAGTAGAGTCGGAAAACAAAATTTAATGATAAATAAAAATATTTAACTTTATATCAAATATCAAAAATTAATTTTTAATATTACTAATGACAATATATTGTCTATTGGAGACGATTATGGTTTGGCTAGAAATCATTGTTGTATTAGGCGCAATATTCTTCGGTATACGTATGGGGGGAATTGGTATAGGACTCTGCGGTGGATTAGGATTAGCCGTTTTAACCATCGGGTTTGGTCTACCTATTGGCTCCCCACCTGTTGATGTAATTCTGATTATTATGACCGTCGTGGTAGCAGCATCTGCATTACAAGCTGCGGGTGGAATGGATTATCTCGTACGCCTCGCCAGTAAGTTCATGCGTAAAAACCCTAAGTACCTGAATATTATAGCGCCAATCATCACTTGGGTGATGACTATCATGGCTGGTACAGGCTTCATTGTTTTCTCTATGCTACCTGTGATAGCCGAAATCGCAAAAGATTCAGGTATTCGGCCATCCAGAACATTAGCAGGCTCAGTGGTTGCATCACAAATTGCTATTTCAGGTTCACCAATCAGCGCCGCAATGGCAGCAATGTTGACAATAATGGAAGGCAATGGCGTTACTTTCATCGTTGTCATGTCAGTCTGCTTACCTGCCTCTTTTGTTGCAGCCATGGTTGCGGCATTTATCGCATCACGCCAAGGCTGTGAACTAGAAGACGATGAAGTTTATCTTGAGCGCTTACAAAAAGGCTTAGTACATAAATACCAAGAAAAAACAGGTGAAAGCACGACCAGAGAAAAGCTTTCAGTTGTCTTGTTTATCATTGCCACTATCGCAATTGTCATCCTTGCTGCCTTTCCGCAGTTGCGCCCCGGCTTTGATATCGGCAAGCCTATGGGTACTCGCGATATTATTATCATCTGCATGTTAAGTGCTGCATGTTTGATGGTAATATTCTGTAAAACATCACCAAACTCAATCGTTCTCGCACCCACTTTCCGTTCAGGAATGAGTTCACTCGCGGTGATATTGGGTATTGTCACCTTAGGGACGACATTTGTTGATGCACACATGGACCAAATTAAAGCGATAGCTGGAGATGTGTTATCTGCATATCCTATTTTATTAGCTTTAGTTCTATTTTTTACCTGTGCATTGTTGTATTCACAAGGTGCCACAACACCATTAATTATTCCGTTAGCTATTGCCTTAGATGTTCCCACATGGGCAATTTTGGCCTCTTTTGTCGCCGTCACCGGGGTATTTGTCTTACCCACTTACCCAACATCATTAGCAGCAATTGAATTCGACTCAACAGGGTCTACTCGGGTTGGAAAATATATTTTAAATCATCCTTTTATGTTACCAGGCCTAGGTGGAATTATTGCAGGTGTCGCCTTCGGTTTTATCATTGCACCAATGATTGTCTAACATAAGGATGTGAGGCATCCACATATTTACAACAAGATAACAAAATGATTTTTTTGACAAAATGAAGTTAAACCTTGGCTCTGTTTGGCTTTATACTTTGCAAGATTGGCAAAATACAATAACAAAGTATAAAGCTATTTTTTTAATGTCCTTTTCAATGTCTATTAGGTATATCTGCAAAGAAAACATAACAAACAACACATAAAAAATGCCTCATTACTCTATTTAATTTTTTAAATTATATTTTATAAATTAAAAATAACGTTCTATTAACCATTTCACTTCTCTTTATTTAATGTAACTTTAATTTGTTTTCATATAAAAATGTGAGCTGAAATGTTTTTGCATAAATTATCCACTTCTGAAAATAGTTAAAATAATTATACTCGGCTTCAGATTCATTTCTTGAAAAACGAAAAAAGGAATGAAATAAGATTTTTATTATAATTTTCATTATGTTACAAATTCACTTTTGACAGTCTCATTTTCCAATGAAAGTACTCAATCAGGTGACTAAAATTAGGGGTTAAATCACAAATTTTAGTTTTTTAAATGCATACTTTCAAAAATGACGACGTCGTCATATTAAAAAGAATTTATTTTCTCTATAACATTAAACAACCATTTTTCTTACATACATATCATTATTGATAGTTAAGCGTTAAAAAAACTAAAGCAAATGCGTTATAAAAAAACGCTTAATGTTGACGTCAACATTAGGGTTAACAACTAGAAAGAGGTTTTAGAACATGAGTAACCTACCTGAAAAAATGAAAGCTGTTGTTTGTCATGGGCCACATGATTATCGCTTTGAAAACATTAAAAGACCGGCACCAGGATTTAGAGAAGTTGTCATCAAAGTTGATGGATGTGGGATCTGCGCTGGCGACTGTAAAGCCAATGATGGCGCTCAAATGTTCTGGGGTGATGACCCATGGATCAAAGCACCTGTTGTTCCTGGCCATGAATTTTACGGACGCGTTGCTGAACTCGGTGAGGGTTCTGCTGAAAAATTCAAATTAAAGGTAGGCGACCGCATCTTAGCTGAGCAAATTGTTCCATGTTGGGAATGCCGTTTCTGTAAATCAGGCAAATACTGGATGTGTGAAACCCATGATATTTACGGTTTCCAAAAAGAAGTTGCCGATGGCGGTATGGCTGAATATATGCGTTTTTCAGAGCGTGCCATTATCCACAAAATCCCTGATGAACTGTCTGATAAAGATGCCGCATTAATTGAACCGATGGCTTGTGCTATCCACACCGTACGCCGTGGTGATATCGATTTAAATGACGTCGTCGTCATTGCTGGTGCAGGCCCACTTGGGCTATGCATGATCCAAGTCGCCAAATTAAAAACACCGAAAAAATTGGTGGTTATTGATGCGATTGATGAACGTCTTGAATTAGCGAAAAAATTTGGTGCTGATGTTGTTATCAATCCACTAAAAGAAGATGCCATCAAATTAGTCAAAGATATGACGGAAGGCTATGGCTGTGATGTTTATATTGAAGCAACTGGCGCCCCAATTGGTGTTACTCAAGGACTAGAAATGATCCGTAAGCTTGGTCGTTTCGTTGAGTTTAGCGTGTTTGGTAAAGAAACAACCGTTGACTGGTCAATCATTGGTGACCGCAAAGAACTTGATATCCGCGGAGCTCACTTAGGCCCATATAGTTATGAAGTCGCTATTGACCTATTTAGCCGTGGCTTAGTTAGCGCTGATGATATCGTTACCCACTTCTACTCCATCGATGATTGGGAAGAAGCCTTTGTCATGGCGAAATCGGCAGACTCAATTAAAGTCGTCATCAAGCCATAAACATATTTTTAACTGGTAGTAATAATTGATAATTCAAATAAACACTAAACAAGTAAAAACCCTACATATAATTAAACGCTCTTTTAGGAGAACATCTTATGCTGAGTAAATTTAAAAAGTTGGCTGTAGCTGCAAGTGTACTGACTTTAGGTATGGCTTTTAACGCTACCGCTAAGCCAGTTTCAGTGGGTATGTCATTTCAAGAATTAAACAATGAATATTTTGTTACCATGAAGGAAGCCTTAGAGAGCGCAACGGGTGATATGGGTGCACAACTATACATCTCTGATGCGGCTCATGATGTATCAAAACAAACCAGTGATATCGAAGACATGTTACAGAAAAAAATCGATATTCTGCTAATTAACCCGGCCGATAGCGTTGGTGCAGAAACGGCTGTACTGGCTGCGAAAAAAGCGGGCGTTGTGGTTATCGCTATTGATGCCCAAGCAAATGGCCCGATTGACTCTTTCGTCGGTTCTAAAAACTATGATGCTGGCTTAATGGCGGGTAAACGTTTAGGTGAAGCATTAGGCGGCAAAGGTGAAGTGGCTATTTTAGATGGTATCCCTGTTGTGCCAATTCTTGAGCGAGTTCGCGGCTTTGAAGCAGCGATGAAAGAATACCCAAATATTAAAATTGTAACTAAATTGAACGGTAAACAAGAACGTGATACCGCGATGAACGTTACCGAAAATATGCTGCAAGCGAACCCAACTCTCAATGGGATCTTCAGTGTTAACGATGTCGGTTCTTTAGGTGCACTAGCAGCGATTGAATCTTCTGGTCGTGATGTCAAATTAGTGAGTGTTGACGGTTCTCCTGAAGCCGTTGCTGAAATTGCCAAAGGCAACTCTCCATTTATTGCAACTTCAGCGCAATTCCCTCGTGACCAAGTGCGTATTGGTTTAGCAATGGGCTTAGCAAAATACTGGGGTGCCAATGTTCCTAAAGAAGTCCCAATTGATGTTAAATTGATCGACAAAACCAATGCAAAAGATTTCCACTGGTAATCGCTAGTTATCAATAACTGATGTATTGCACCTATATTTCTGATGTTCGGTGCAATACATTTTCATAAATATTAATTATTAAATGCATATTGGAATAAAAATTCCCAATGGCTTTGTTACCCATTTTTAGGCAGTTGAGAAATATAGGGAAGCAATATGATGCAATTATTAGCATTAAAAGATGTCAGCAAAACTTTCCCTGGGGTTAAGGCGTTAGATAATATTAATCTTTCCCTCGAAAAAGGAGAGGTTCACGCATTATTAGGTGAAAACGGCGCAGGTAAATCAACGCTAATGAAAGTGTTATGTGGAATACATAAACCTGACAGCGGACAAATCCTGATTGAAGGCAAAGAGCACACCTTTCATAACTACAGAGATGCAATCAAAGCTGGCGTAGGTATTATTTTCCAAGAATTTTCTCTTATTCCTTATTTAAATGCTTTTGAAAATATATTTTTAAATCGAGAGTTAAAAAATAAGTTTGGTTTATTAGATAGAAAATTAATGCGAAAAAAATCACAGGAAATCTTAGCTGAGCTGGGTGTCAACATTAATATTGATGAACCTATTAGCCATTTAAGTATCGCGGAACAGCAGTTTGTTGAAATCGCAAAGGCATTGTCTTTAGACGCTAAAATTTTAGTATTAGATGAACCAACTGCAACATTAACACCCAATGAGGCAAATCATTTATTCGATGTAATGCGTGATTTAAAAGCTAAAGGGGTTGGAATGTTTTTTATTTCACATCATTTAGAAGAAATTTATGAAATCTGTGACACCATCAGTGTACTGCGTGACGGACAATATATTGGGTCACGTAAGGTTGATGAAACAGATTTAGACGTTATTATCGAAATGATGGTTGGCCGTGAAGTTGAAAATATTTATCCTCATAAACGTCAGTTTAATGAACAAGAAGTTATCTTAGATGCTGAAGTTCAGCGTTTTTCATATAGCCCAACTAACCACCTTCAATTAAAAAAAGGTGAAATTCTAGGGCTTGCGGGGTTGGTCGGTTCCGGCCGTACAGAGACTATTCTTGCCATGATTGGTGCTGATAAAGCATACAAGAAAAAAGTTATTTTAGAAGGCAAAGAAGTTAAAGTTAAATCGGCTGCGGCTGCGCTGCAATTAGGTATCGGTTTATTACCCGAAAGCCGAAAAACCCAAGGTCTTGTATTGCCCTTCTCTGTTAAAGAGAATATATGGTTAAACAATCATGCTCAAAAATTATTTTTAATTCAAAATAAAAAAGAACTCACTTTATCTATTGATCTAATTTCCCAAGTAAAAGTTAAAACACCAGAGCCTCACACTGCAGTTTCTACTTTAAGTGGTGGAAATCAGCAAAAGGTTGTTATTGCTCGCTGGCTAAATAAACAAGCCAAAATTCTTATTTTCGACGAACCCACTCGAGGAATTGATGTTGGGGCAAAATCAGAAATTTATCAGTTAATGCGCTCTCTAACTGAAAAAGGAATTTCCATTATTATGATTTCATCGGAGCTACCAGAAGTTATTGGTGTCAGTGATAGGGTTTTGGTTTTTCGAGATGGCGAAATTGCCGCTGAGTTAACTGGAGACGAAATAAACTCAACTCAGATTATGGTACATGCGGCCGGCAATATTATATAGGATAACGACTATGTCTAATCAAAGTGCAATTCCATTAACTAAAAATAAATTTAGTTTTTCTAAGTTAACTAAAATACCTGCATTTTTACCACTTGTTGGTTTAATTCTTTTATTTGTCTGCATGTCCATTTTTAATGAACATTTTTTAACTGTAAATAACCTTTCGACTATTGCTCGTCAGGTGTCTATTAATGCCATTATCGCTATCGGTATGACATTTGCTATCTTAACCGGTGGAATTGACTTATCCGTTGGTGCTGTTATGGCACTTTCTGGAACCTTGATGGCTGGCTTAATGAAATATTATGGAATGGATCCCTATGCTGCCATTGCTCTGGGGTTATTATCCGGTGTTGCTTTTGGCTTTATTAATGGAATTTTAGCGGCTTATGGTAAAATGCCGCCCATCATTGTCACCTTAGGTGCCATGATTATTGCTAAAGGCCTTGCCTTAATTTATACCGGTGGCTATCCAGTTTCAGGATTACCTCAAGAGTTTGCTTTTTGGGGACGTGAAGAATTAATGGGGATCCAAGTTCCTATTTTATTAATGCTTGGCCTTTATCTTATTTTCTATGTTGTACTAAATCATGTCTCTTTTGGCCGCTATATTTACGCGATAGGCGGTAATGAAGAAGCCGCTCGTCTCAGTGGTATCCGCGTTGAACGTTATAAAATGTTAGTTTACGTCATTAGCGGTTTTACTGCGGCTTTCGCTGGGTTAATATTTACCTCTCGAGTAATGAGCGGGCAACCCAACGCAGGGGTAGGCTTTGAGTTAGATGCTATTGCTGCGGTCGTACTCGGCGGCGCTTCAATCGCAGGGGGCCGTGGTATGATCATTGGCACACTCATTGGCGCAATGATCTTAGGTGTACTCAATAATGGTTTAAATTTATTAGGTATTTCACCTTATGTTCAATATATTGTAAAAGGCTTAATTATTTGGGGAGCGACCTTAATTAGTTCAATGAAACGCTAAATAAATAGTTCTTCATAACCATTAAAATAGGCAGGTATTGTTACCTGCCTATTTATATTTATCATACTTCAAGTTGTATAGGTGTTGACTGCACTCAAATACAACTCGAATTTTTTAAAGTACACATAAAAATCATAGTGTACTTTATTTCTGATTCTTATTAATAAACAACAAGTTTCCCATCAACAAATATTTGTTTAGTCTTATAATCTTTATGTGAATCTCGCTCTATCTCAGAAAACAATAAATCTGTAGTTAATTCCCCAAGATATACCGAATCATGATGTACACCAGAAATAGATAAATGGTAAGTATCTGCATAGGGTGGTAAATCAACAGAAAAATAGCGGCATGAAAGGCCTAATTCTAAAATAATTTTATACATTCCTGCTGTAATAATTCCATTCAACCCAACGATATACATATTAGGTGTGTACAGCTCTTGGACTTTTTTCCTTAGATAATCTTCATCATTCTTATTAAACATATAACTACTGTATAAAACGTTAATATTTTTTCTATTTGGAAAATTTTCATATATACCCGCTAAACGAGATAAACTAATTTCTGAACCTTCTGGCCCTGAAACAATAAGTGTATTCTCACTATTTTGTTGGTTAAGAAACTTCCCTGTTAAGGCGCCTATTTCAAAGTTTTTCAAGAATAAACCCGAATACTTATTTTGATAACCATAAATTGAACGGTCAACAAAAACCAAAGGTACATTATGTTGGTCAATTAATGATAAGTAACTTGGTTGATAGTCTTTATCGTCACGAACTGGCGATAGTAGAATGCCACTCGCCTTGTAACTGACTAACGTTTCAATTGCTGTTTTTTCTGCTTTTTCATCGCTATCTGAATCAAAAATCATGACTTGATAGCCTTTTTCTTTCGCTAAGCGTGAAACTGTTTGAATAAGTACCACATAAAATGGGTTAAATGTACTGTCAGTGACCACACCTATTATACGGCTATTTTTATTTTTCAGATTACGCGCAAAAAGATTTGGAACATAATTGAGTTCTTGTGCAATAGCTAATATTTTATCTCGAGTTTCTTTCTTTACCATCTCAGGATGGTTAAATGCTCTAGAGACTGTAATATCAGTTACATTAGCACGTTTGGCTATATCAATTATCGTTGTTGAGCTATCTTGTTTTGTCATAATTATACTAGTCAACCTTTAATGATTACCCGGAAGAATATATTAGCAATTCATTTTGCTATTATCCGAGTAGAAAAAATGCGATTATTCATTATACCTCTTTGAGCTTGAAGATAAATCAATTTCACTTTCATTAAGGAGAATAAATGACTGATAACTCAAAATAGTGACACATGCCGCATGAATTATAAAAAACCACTTAATTGTTTGATATTTAAAATCTATTTTTAAATAATATTTAATTCAATCAATACTGATGAAATCAACCATAGAGCAACAAAGATAACAACACTTGAAAATAATATTTGGGTAGTCTTATTGGAAATATAATGAGTTATTAATCGACCAATTAATAAACCAATAACACAAGAAGCAATGAAAACAAGACTAATTTCTTTAGGGTACTGGAACCCATTCCAAACATTAATAAAAATACTAATACTACCAATACAAAAAATGACCATTAATGATGTTGCGATAATACTCTTCATATTTAAATTAGTGAATTTTCGCAATGCAGGAACAATAATAAAACCACCTCCAACACCTAACAGCCCAGTAAGTAACCCAGTAACAACACCAATGCATCCCAAGATTAAAGCCGTTTTAGTATTCCAAATAAACTTTCCAGTTTCTTTATTAATTAGACAATGTGCATCATTCTGCACATCTGCTCGATTGAAAAATATACGGCATCCAACATAAAGCATAACGAGGCTAAAGGTAAGTGTTAACCAAACTGGTGGGGTAATATGGGCAAGATAAACACCATACTTAGCAGAAGGAATACTCAATAATGCTATCCAAATAGCCGCTTTATAGCGAATATTCTTTTTTATAAGACCTTGAATTACACCAATAAATGCAGAAATTGTAACAGCTAAAAGACCAACTGGTGCCGCTAATGCCACACTCCAATTTTGGCTTGCCATTAAAGCAGGAACAGCAAGAATTCCACCACCAGCTCCCGTTAAACCAAGTAGGCAACCTATCAATAACCCTTCCAATATCAGTATTAGCATTGTGAATGCCTTATCATTATTTTCAAATATATTCGCTGAGCATTAACGCTTCCCAAGTGTTTTATTCAATACCATTAATGCACAATTAAATGACACTTCTCCAGCAATAATATCGATTAAACGAGTATCTTGAAAAATCGCAATTGTCGGTACTGATTTTATACCATATTTAGGCGCTAAAGTGGGTGACTGAGCAATATCCACAAGACCAAAAACAATATTATTTTGTTGAAAATGCTCAGAAAGTTTAGTGAAAATAGGATACATATTTTTACAAGGCAAACACCAAGATGCCGAAAAATAAGCAACTACCGTTTGACGCTCCTCCTGCCCTAGAGGGTAAAGTGTGCTTGAGAAATTATCACTATTTAACTGCAAGATATGAGGCATTATACGCTACCTTTTTATACATTTTTTGAACTAACATACTGAAGTGATTCTTCAGATAATATATCACCTCTTATCCATTAGTTGTTCAATATTATTGATAACTAAAATATTACCTTAAAATCAATTGGTTGAGTTAAACTTAATCATAAAAAAGTACACGTATGAAAAATAATAAGTAGTTAAAATAAAATCTGTATTCATTTAACAAAAAAACAACCATATAATATATATACGCTACTTTTATTTTTTATTATGCATTAATTTTTTATTTGTGAATATTCTTGTCGTTATAGTAACGACGTTGTTTAATATACTTAAAGGTGTTCATAATGAAAAATAGACTATATCTTTTACTCTTATTAATATTTAGCCCTTCAATTTTAGCCCATTTAGATTCTGCTTATTACAGAAATGCAACTGATGGATTTACCACAAAATCCAAATGGATGGATACTCTCAGAGATGATGTCATGCTTTCTGAGATAGCATTACCAGGGACTCATGATAGTGCCGCATATAAAAATTTTGTTGATAGCGTATCAACACAAACACTCAATTTTGATCAGCAATTAGAATATGGCATTAGAGTCTTTGATATCCGAATTAGACATACAAATAATGCGTTTGCTCTACATCATGGTAACGTTTTTCTTGATGTTATGTTTGGTGATTTTATGAATTCTATTGACACTTTTTTATCGAAAAACCCTTCTGAGACAGTTCTATTTAGATTAAAAAAAGAAATAGAATCTGACGACAGCAACACCCGCGCAATAAGTAAAACATTAGAATATTATATTGAACTACATAAAGATAAATATTTTGACTTGCAATCTATGAGTACAAAATTAGGTGATATTAGAGGGAGATACATGATCCTCAGCAATAGTGATGCCTTTCATAATTATGGTTTGTACTATGGACTTACGGATACACAGGATGAGTTTCATTTAACAACAAATTGGGATCTATACTCAAAATGGGAAATAATAAAGAACCAATTAGAACGAGCAACCAATGGAAATAAAAATAAAATATATATTAATTATTTAAGTGGCTCCGGTGGTTCATTTCCTTATTTTGTTGCAAGCGGGCATTCATCTCCTGGAACATCAGCCCCCCGTCTTTCTACTGGCTTAACTACGCCTGGATGGAAAGACAGCTATCCAGATTTTCCAAGAACATCTTGTGCTGGCATTTGTACTATTTCGTTTGAGGGAACAAATATCCTAACTCGAGATAAGTTAAAATATTATAATGACCTAAATACTAAGCGTACTGTTGGAATAATTATGGCTGATTTTCCAGGTGAGTCTTTAATAACCCATGTGATAGACAATAATAAAAATCTCCGAAAATAATTATTTTAAAATAAATTAAAAAATAGATTTCTTCCTTTGTTTTTAATAGCATCCAATAGATTCTATTTTAGCTGAAAATTTATTACAAAATCACTTAACATCAAAATATCTAATTTACTATTTGGCTGGTGGGAGATAAGTTTATTAATGCAAGTCCCAGTATTTTCTAAGACTTGCATCCGTCACCGCGATATCAGTAATCTGCTTACTTAATTCACCCACTAACTGCGTTTTCTCAATCCGTTTTTGCTCTTTCTCTTTATCAAAAATCGTATTCAGCTTCTCATGGGCATTGTCTGTATCACGGCTTAAGTCGTTGATATCTTGTTTTTGATTATCCTTATCGCGGATAACAATTTCACCTTCCGATACCGCTGAGTGGGTCGTATTGCTGTCTTTACCTTTGTTGTTCACATTGGTCAGCAAGGAGCCCGCCGTATTACCGGTGAGCTGGTCCGCAAATGGCGAGCCCCCTGTACTAAAGCCGCCTTTACCTGCGCAGCTACTGGTTTGCTTCGAGTCATACTTGTCAGTCATTGGAACGGGAGAATTTTTCTCACTGGGAGATAAAAAACCGTATAAGCACATCAATATTTAAAGCCCTAAGGCCAAGATATAATTGGTTATTGTTTAGATATGACGACCAACCAAGAGAAGACTAGAGGTGAATTGGTGGGAGGGAAAGTCATCACTATGGCTAAGCGCGATTGTCGTGTAAAAACACCGACGACTAAAGAAGAAGTGGTCAAAACCAGACAGGTTACAGTGGGTTACGCCCTGAACCGCGGTAACCCCAACCCACAACTCACGTTAAGCGGTAAGTGGCTGAAAGAGATGGGGTTTGAGGTAGGTAGTCGCTTTACCCTCACTCGCCAAGCCGGACAGTTGATTTACCGGCGAGCTGATCCGCAAATGGCGAGCCCCCTGTACTAAAGCCGCCACTTTGGCTGTCCACCTTGTACTCGGCCTTGTTTTTGATATCTCCAAAGCCCAGCGTGCCCGTATCCAGTGTGTTTTTATCCGCCTCTGCGGTACTGCTTATCACCGCCCCATCAAGTTGTGTATGATTACCCACCGTAATATCAAATCCGCCTTTACCTGCATTGATACCCGTTTGTTTATCTACCGATTGATAATCGCTGTGCATCTCGGTTTTATTGGCATTCACCGAAGCGCTGGTATTCAACCCGCTTCCAATACTGCCAGACACACTGCCACTCTGTTGCTTTGAGTCGTACTTATCAGTAACTTGTTGGCTCGATAAAGTTAAATCCCCGCCCACATTGGCTTTAACGGTTTCCCCACTCGCGTGTGCACCTATCAGCGTGGTGTCTTTGCCGCTGTTGAGGGTCAATTGTTTGCCCGCGGTCACTTCCGTATCGGTGTAGAACTGGCTGTCACCCTTTTCAAAACCGCTGCCTTTATTCACACTCGCATTGACATTCCAACCGCCCGTGCTTAGCCCTGCACCGATTGAGCTACCTTTACTTTCATTTTTGCCATCCACCGTTTGCGTATTGCTCAGTTGCAAATTCAGGCTTTTACTTTTACCTCGGTATTCAATGTCATTATTGGCACCAGCGATAGTTTGCGTATACTCATAATCACTCGCTGTGGTGGCAAACTGCCAATAACCAAACGGTACTGAATAATGGGCACTGTAGTTGGTGGTGTCTTTATCACTGGAAAAGCTTAAATCGCGAGTCGCGGTAAGGTAAAAAAGATCGCTAAGCGACGTTGGGTTATCCAATGCTAGCATTACACCCGCTTGGTTTTTTCCCGTACTTTTTGAGCCTGTGTTGTCAACCCAAGCTCCTGCATGCCAATAACGTGACTGTTCGCGCTTGATCACAATCTGAGTTTCACCGGGGCCATCTCCGGGTACCATTTCCATCGACGCTTGCACGGTTGGCAAACGTTGTAGGTTTTCTAAGCCTTGCTCAATATCTCGCAGATCCAATAAATTACCTGAATGGGCAGGTATTGCGGTATACAGCGTACTGTATTGTGATGAGTCATCGGTAAAAATGACTTTTTGTACTTTACCTGGCATGACAACTAACTGAAGAACACCCGTTGATAAATCTTGTTCAGGAACCAATACACGGCTGGTGATCCAACCGTGGCTAATTAAACGGTTTTGTACATCAGTAACTAATAAATTAATCCCCTCAACGCCAATACAATGACCTACCGCTTGATTGGCTAATCGTTTAATGGGAACCCAATGTGGCAAACTTTCCTGTCCTGTTATAGAAACATGTTCAATGGTGAAACACGGCGTTTCCGTTGGAAATTTAAGCTGAGTTTTAACCACAGGAGGCAATAAGCTGACATCTGGAGCTTTCGCGTCAAACTGTTGCTGTTGAGCTTGTTGATGCTGAATTTGACGATTAAACAAGTTGTCTGTGTTATCGGGTTTCAAAAGTGATGCATTGGCTACCGCAGGGAGACAAAAGGTAAGTAAAATCGATCTATAGCTAAAATTACGTTTTAAAATCATTAGAATTATTAATTGTATTGGTTTGAAATGAAGTAATATACGGAACTTTACATACTTTAAGTCAAATTACAATTGTGCTTTTTTATTCTTTTTATAATCAAGTTGAATCATCATGCTATTTAACTGATTTTATTTATAAATGTTTTTTGTAATAAAAAGTATAAAGCCGTAACAATTTAAATTTAGGTGATTTTATTTGATCCTCCCCATCAAAAATTTAACTATAGGTCATATAAAATGATGAAAAATCATTTAACTGATTGAATAAAATGAAATGTTAAGATAAACCACCCGTTAAATGAGTAAGTTTTTCTTATTAATTTTGCTTTTTAAGCCGTAATTTATCGATGATAAAAATAAGGGTAATTTTGCTTTATTCTTCTAGACTACTGACAAACATGTAATGTTTGGCTGCAAGTCGAATAAGTTTTGAAAATAAACGGAGAAAAACAATTTATTGATTTTCGGCTGATAACACAAAGCGGGAAAAACTACGCTTTATCCCGCTTTGTCAACAACCTCAAGGGCAGTTTTACTTTGCCCTTATATTCTGTGAAAGGAAAAATATCTAACTATTACTTATATTCAGTTTCAATGCAGCGGCGATAGCGAGAGGAGAAAAGGTAATACTCGCAGCAAATAACGCGGCAAGAATGGCAAAATAGCCATCGAGAGGCATTTTAAAACTATGTGCCTCCATCGTACCTGTTGCATAAATAAGCACTGGAATATAAAGCGGTAAAACGAGCAGACTAACTAAAACCCCGCCCTTTTTTAAGGAAACTGTTAATGCCGCACCAATCGCACCAATAAAACTTAATACCGGTGTCCCCAGCAGTAAGGTACCCGCCAACACCAATAGCGTGTCCGCGCTAAAAGACAACATTAATGCCGCAACCGGAGATAACAAGATTAATGGCAACCCAGTCACTAGCCAGTGGGCAATCACTTTAGCAAATACGGTTATAAATAAAGGATGTGGCGCGAGTAATAGTTGTTCAAGAGAGCCATCAAGGTAGTCATCCTTAAATAAACGCTCTAGTGATAATAGTGAAGACAAAATAGCCGCGACCCAAAATACCCCAACGGCAATACGCGCTAATAACTGAGGCTCGGGACCAATACTAAGCGGAAATAATGTGATAACAATTAAGAAAAACCACAACGGGTTAACGAGCTCAGAAAAACCTCGGAAAGCAATTTTAAGTTCCCGTTTAATTAATAACCAAAACATGATTCAACCCCACCCGTCAGTTTTAGTGAACCAAATTGCCCTGACATCGCTTGGTGAGAGGTAAACAAGATAATCCCCCCCTGCTCTGCATGCTGATGAAAACGTTCTGTTAAACGAGCGACCCCCGCCACATCAATTGCGGTGAAAGGCTCATCAAGTATCCACAGAGGGGCTTCGCTTAGCCATAGCCTAGCTAAATTAACTCGCCGTTGTTGCCCTGCAGAAAGTTGACTAACAGGAATATCTTCATAACCGATTAATGAAACTTCCTCTAAAGCAGACCAAATACGCTCGCCTTCATGCCCTTTATGGTGCATTTGATAATAAAACTTGAGGTTTTCATAAGGTGTCAGTAATGATTTCACTGCAGGTTTGTGGCCTAAATAAAGTAAATGACGAGTGAATTCTTCTTTTAGCTTATCAATCGATTGATTATTCCAACAGACCGCACCTTCATCGGGTTTTAATAACCCAGCCATCATACGTAGCAGGGTTGTTTTTCCCGCTCCATTAGGCCCTTCAACTTGTAAGATTTCACTGGGCTGTACAATAAAATCAAGTTGATGGAATAACACCCTATTTTGCCGATGGCAACTCACTTGTTGAGCACTTAGCATGAAGCACAATTCCTGTTGTTTTTATTTTGAGGTTAGCTTTTTGCAACTTTGTTCAACAGCATATCACTAATAGAGTCACTCGATATTGCTTCACCGCAAAGCACTTGCATCAAAACCTCTGAACCTAAGGTCGATAATGAAAACAACATATCAGGTTTAAGTAAGCGAACTTTATCCATATTACTTTCTTGGTTAATTAACACCACGGTTTTCACCGTTCCCTCAACACCCGCTTGTTCTTTCACGCCCAATAGGGCAAAAGTGCTGAGCGAATCGCTATCCGTCATCACCAATACGCACTTCGCATGTTTTACGTTTGCTGCTGCTAGCAATTCCGAACTGGTGGGGTCGCCCGTTACAATGTTATCTTTTTCTGGGTAATGGCTACGATGGTTTTCTTGGCAAATCACAGCTACAGGTAGCTCTCGTTTTTTCAGCCCTTGATAGACATTGACGGCCATCGGTGTGCTACCAATCACCACATAATGATTTTTCATATAAGCAAACCTCTTACGCACAATTTCTTTCGTGCCTTTTGCTAACACCCCAACAATATAAACCACTGAAGTGGTAAAAATTGTGATCCCTAAAATAATCACTGTCACCGTGAATACACGCGCATCCACTGTAACCGGTACAATGTCACCAAACCCGACCGTCGTCATGCATACTAAAGCGAAATAAAAAGCTGTAGTACCATCTTTAACCACCGGCGAAAATTCATTACCAATATATAAAGTGCCAAAAATGGAGTAAAGCAACAATGCGATAATACACGTGATCGCCACAAACCCTGCACTGGTCAAGCTATGATGATGATATAGCTTCCAAAACACACACAATGCAATTAATAAAAAGAGTGAGAAATAACCTTGGTGGATATTTTCTTGCGCTAACCTCAAATCAACAAATGAAATAATTCCAAGCAAAAATAATGAGAATACCCAGGCGATACGGGCTCCATTAACCATAAATAGCGACAGGAAGATAAGCGAAATTCCCAATAAAAAACGGGGAATATCCAGCAGCTTCATAAAACCGAGTGATTTCAACCACTGTGTCAGCCCAGACTCACGCCAATCAATATAGTCAGTATAAGCACTTAACACAGGCTTTAAAATCATGGTGCCATCAATAATAATTAATAATGAAAGCAGCACCCTGATTGATAAGGATGATTTCAAAAAAGCCACAAATGAGTTGTCTAACATAAGTTGCTCTCACCCTTTATTGATAATGTTGGTCAAATTTTTATACACCATAAATAGGTTAAAAGATAATATCAACTGAATGAAATATTATTAAACAATAGTTCAATATTTTACTGTTTTAGTAACAACGTATAAAACATTGTCTATAATGCAATATCACAGAAACAGTTTCGAGCTGTGATTTGGTTCAGGAGTGCAGTTAACCCCCTGCATCTTGAAAAATGCCGATTCATACTCTAAATATTTCGAGAGGCAGGTAGGCAACAAGCGACGATAGACAAGGAGCATAGGTAAACTATGTGACTTGGCGAGCGGAGTGCAGTTAACACCCCTGCCTCTTGAAAGATGACGAGTATGGGGAACTTAAATTACATCTTCATATCTAAAAATCGATTTCTCAATTATTTTTCAATTCGACTTAACAATAATAGAAAACAAGAGTTTAAAAACCTATGAGTAACACTACACACTCGGAAAAGTTTAGCTGGACCTCTCTGTTCTGGTTACTAATCTACTTTTGGTATTTTTCATCGTTATTACAGCTGTATGTGCTCGTAACAGGGCAAAGTAATTCCATTGGCCTTAGAGACTCACTACTTTATAGCTCCCTTTGGCTAATTCCCGCTTTATTGTTCCCAAAAAGAATCAAATTAGTTGCTGGGGTGATAGGTATTGTTCTTTGGCTATCCTCTGTTGTCGCACTCGCCTATTTTGTGGTTTATGGTCATCAAATATCACAAAGTGTCATGTTCGTCATGTTTGAAACCAATACCAATGAAGCTGGTGAATTCCTTAAGCAATATTTTAGCTTCAAAGTCTTAGGCGTCATACTCGCCTATACTGTCGTCGCGATATTCCTGTGGACACGCCTAAAACCAGTCACATTACCAAAGACAGGGCGAGTCGGTATCTCATTGTTAATTTTAGTGATTTTGTTTGGTGTCCCTTACTATAATAAAGGCATAAAACAAGACCGCCCGATGTCGAGTATTGCATCTTATGTCAATAGTAAACTCGCCTATGCAGCGCCGTGGCAGTTTGTCAGTGGTTACTTCTTATATAAAAACCAGCTGGCAAACATGGAAGAGTTAATCCGTGACAACAGTAAAATTCCACCATTAGAAAACTTCATTGATGCTAACGGTGATACACCTCGTACATTTGTATTAGTGATTGGTGAGTCCACCAGCCGCGATAGAATGAGCCTATATGGCTATTCGCGCCCAACCACACCTGAATTAGATGAGCTAGCTAAAGATTATCCTGCTAATTTATCAGTATTCAATGATGTGGTGACATCCCGGCCTTATACCATTGAAGCACTACAGCAAATTCTGACGTTCGCGACACAAACTGAACCTGAACTGTTCAATTCGCGCCCTTCTATCATGAATATGATGAAGCAAGCGGGCTTTAAAACGTTTTGGATCACCAACCAGCAAACAATGACTGAGCGTAATACCTTATTAACTGCGTTCTCTCGCCAGACAGACAAGCAATATTATTTGAATAATGATATGGCTCAAAGCTCACGTATCTATGATGACGTGGTTTTTTCTCCATTCAAAGAAGCACTTGCAGACCCTGCTGAAAAGAAATTTATCGTTGTTCATCTGTTAGGGACTCATATGCGCTATGAATTCCGCTATCCTGAAGATAAAGCTATTTTCAAAGACAAGGACAGCGTAGTTCCTGCTAATTTAAATAATGACGAAGTAAAAGATTACAATGCTTATGATAATGCACAACATTATAATGACTATGTGGTTTCGTCATTAATCAAAGACTTTGATTCTTCAAAAGAAAATGGTTTTCTGGTATTTTTCTCGGATCACGGTGAAGATGTTTATGATACCCCGCCTCATGAAATGTTAGGGCGTAGTGAAGGTAAGCCGAGTAAAGTCATTTATAATGTGCCTTTCCTAGTTTGGCAATCACCTGAGTGGTTATCGACACATCAATTTGATTTGAATGATAAAACAACTCGACCGTTCAGTAATATGGACTTTATCTATGCATGGTCTGATTTAGCAGGTTTAAACTATACTGGATTTGAACCTGAAAAAAGCCTATTTAATGAGTCATTTAAGCCTCAACCTCGTTATATTGGTGACCCAGATAATAAATCCTCATTAATGCTCTATGATGATTTGAAAAAATAATTAAGCCTCTGTCGGTGAAATATTTTTTGTATTTCACCGACCTATTCATTTAAGCAATAACTTTCAGGTGCTGTGCATTTTTGCGGTTTATTTTACCATCTCGCAAAATAAACGTGACTTCACCGCGCCAAAATTCAGCCAAGAAAATATCACTTATTGATTCAATTCCTTGTAATTCAATTTGCTGCATTAACCAGCTTTCATCTCTTTCGATGGATTCCAAACCATAGCTTCTAATAACCCCTTCTTTTATCAGGATCACAGATGGCATGTTTTTTTCATCGCAAATAATAGTTAACTGCCCATCGGGCTCTATTTGCGCATAATAAATTTCTTGAAAAGAGTGAATTCCTTGTGCATGAATTCGAGATGAAATATTGATGAGGTCTATCTTATTGGCTTTCTCTAAAATGTTTTCCATTATAAATTGGCCTTTTTTAATGATGGGTATGGGATTACCAATCGCCACATTACGAAAAAAATTAAATCTTTTCGTTAAAAAGTTTAAAAAGCTAATAAACAAAACACCAATAATTAAAATAGTCACATACTGGTACAATGGGATAGTATCACTGTAAATCACCCCGCCAATAATGCCCCCTAAGACGAAATTACCAATGAAATCAATAGGAGTCATTTGGGAAAGCTGCGTTTTTCCCGATAGATTCATATGAGTGATAACAATGGCAAAACCGATAATAAACTTTAAAATAATCAACGAATAATAGTACGCCATATTGCTATTCCTTTGTTATCTAAAACATACATTTGTTTTCATTATTTATTTAAATATTAAGTTTCGATCAGTTTAGCTTGATTATCTACCTTTTATAGCGCTATAGCATGGAACAAACGATTATTTCCCCAAAAATAGTCTTCAACTCGAATCCAACACAACAAAATACTTTAATATTTCAGTCAATTAGCTATTTATTTTATAATCCACTTAATTTCAACTATAGTTAAATATACACATTGGCACTCAAGCCAATATCAAGCTTCAATAACATTTTTACCTACATCGTGCTAAGGATATGTTTATGAATATAAAACTCATCACTTCACTTCTTTTCGCGGGTCTTGTTACTGTTATCGCTGGTTGTGATGACTCTCCCAAACCGAGTGATACTGTTAAACAAGCAGAAGAAAAAGCACAGCAGTTAAAAGAAGATGGTGAAAAAAAAGCCAATGAACTGACAGAAGATGCAAAAAATAAAGCTGAAGAGTTGAAACAAAACGCGTCAGAGCTGAGCCAAGAAGTCAAAACAGATGCGATTAATAAAGCCGATGAAGTGGCAACCGATATGAAAGAAAAAACGGAATCGCTCAAAACAGAAAATGATGCAGAAAACGATAAAAAATAACTACTTTTTCAACCTTCTTCAAGAATGTAGGCTTTAAATGCCTACATTCTTATTTGCCCCTCATAAAAGCACCAAAACCCTCCTAACTAATTCGTCATTCCACGATATAATTACGCTTCTTATTCGTTAGCTACTAGGAACACTAATGCAAATTAAACACAGTATTGGGTACACAAACCCAGAACTTCTTACCGATGCTTTCAGCCTGCGCCAACAAGTTTTTACTCAAGAGCAGGGGTTCCCCGCTGATATCGATGTCGATGAATATGATGAATCTGCATTACATGTGGTTTTGTATTTAAATGAGCAACCAGCCGCTGTATTACGCTGTATACTACTTGAAGGTAATCTCATCAAAGTTGGCCGTGTCGCAGTACAAAAGCCACACCGCGGCAAAGGGCTTGGACGTGAACTAATGAAATTTGTAGAACAATATGGTCGCTCCCACCATTACCCTAAGATTGCTCTTTCAGCACAACATACGGCCATTGACTTTTACCATACCCTTGGGTATCAAACTGAAGGCGAAATGTATGATGAAGACGGAATAGACCACATTTACATGACATTATCTTTAGAGCAATAATTGCCCTTGAATTAAATTTTCTCGCCCTTATATTGCTATAAGGTCAATATTTAATCAAATAGAGGTGGATAATGGCAAATGGTTGGGCAAATGAAGATGCCGTTCAAGAACAAATTGATGCCACTCTTGATGATGCGGTAACGAAAGCGCGACGGCAATTACACTCCGGTGAAAGCGCCGAGTTTTGTGAGGAGTGTGGTGAAGCCATTCCTGAAGCCCGCCGTTTAGCATTACCCGGCGTTAAATTCTGTATTAACTGCCAAAATGAATTAGATAAAAAACAATCTGCATTTAGTGGTTATAATCGACGTGGCAGTAAGGATAGCCAATTACGCTAATCATATTTTCATTCCAATTTACCTATGGTTTTTACTTATCTAATGCTTACTTTCGCTTATTTGCATTAACTTATTGGTAAAACATGTAAATATTGCATTATTAATTATTAATTTAATGATAATTAACATGATATTTTTCCCCTCCAGTTAATGTTATTTTCCGATATTGTTGATCATTCTCCAGTATCATGGCAGTATAACCGCCTATTTTTTAACTTATGAAGGTGGTAAAGGCTCGAATATCATCGCTATTTTTGGCAGTTTAACCTGCCTACAACACCATATTATTGTTCTTTCTACCTCGTTTCCTTAGGAAACCTTTTCGCAATTATCCATTGTTTCATTAAGAAGGACAGCGCGTTGCATACTTTGTCAATTTCGGTATGCCAAAAATAAAATAAAACAAAAGAAGGTTGTTATGAGTCAAATTGCTACTGATTCTAAAAAAGTTCGCTCTAAAATTAGTCCCCCTGTGTTTTATAGCTCTGCCATTATTATTTTGGTTATCGTTGGCTTTGCCGCTTTGATGCCAGAAGTCGCAGAATCTCATCTAAGTCATCTTCAACAAAATTTATTTAATAACGCAAGCTGGTTCTACATTCTTGCTGTCGCTATTATTCTTTTGAGTGTGACTTATCTGGGACTCTCCCGTTACGGGCAAATAAAATTGGGACCAGACCATGCCCTACCAAATTTTAGCTATCTGTCATGGTTTGCGATGTTGTTCTCCGCGGGTATGGGGATCGGCTTAATGTTCTTTGGGGTTGCTGAGCCTGTCATGCACTACCTCAACCCACCGGTCGGTGAAGCACAAACGGTTGAAGCCGCTAAAGAGGCTATGCGCTTAACGTTCTTCCACTGGGGGTTACATGCTTGGGCGATTTACGCCATTGTTGCATTAATTTTAGCGTTTTTTAGCTATCGTCATGGCCTCCCTCTCACCTTACGCTCCGCCCTTTACCCAATTATTGGTGAGCGAATTTATGGCCCTATTGGTCATGCGGTTGATGTCTTTGCTGTGGTAGGTACGGTATTTGGTGTTGCCACTTCTCTCGGGTTCGGTGTGCTACAAGTAAACGCAGGTTTAAACCATTTGTTTGGTTGGCCTGTGAATGAAACTGTACAGGTGATCTTAATTATCACCTTTACGGGTTTAGCGACACTTTCTGTGGTTTCAGGCCTTGATAAAGGTATCCGTATTTTATCTGAACTCAACCTTGGCCTTGCTTTCTTATTACTGGTACTTATTGTTGCTTTAGGGCCAACAGTGCTTCTGCTGAAATCTTTCGTTGAAAATACGGGGGGTTATCTATCAGAGATCGTCACTAAAACCTTTAATTTATATGCGTATGAACCTAAGTCCAGTGGCTGGTTAGGGGGTTGGACCTTACTGTATTGGGGTTGGTGGTTATCATGGTCACCATTTGTCGGGATGTTTATTGCACGTATCTCCCGCGGACGCACCATCCGTGAATTTGTCATGGGCGTATTATTCGTCCCTGCAGGGTTCACATTGATGTGGATGACGTTCTTTGGTAACACGGCGATAGATTTAATCAAAAATAAAGGCGCAACACTATTAGCAGATACGGTACAAGCTGATGTGTCTCTCGCTTTATTTGAGTTTCTTAATTACTTCCCATTTTCTTCTGTGCTCTCCTTTTTTGCTATGTTGATGGTAATTGTATTCTTTGTTACTTCAGCAGATTCAGGCGCTATGGTGGTTGATACCCTAGCTTCTGGCGGTGATTCCAATACCCCAATTTGGCAACGTATTTTCTGGGCTGGCTTAATGGGTGTCGTTGCGATCACCATGTTGTTAGCCGGTGGCTTGCAAGCCTTGCAAACACTGACAATAGCCAGTGCGCTACCGTTTGCCATGGTGTTATTGGCCTCTATTTATGGCTTATTTAAAGCCTTACGCGTCGATGCTTACAAACGCGATAGTCAGCAATTGGCGACCATCGCCCCAACCGCCAGTCGTAACCCTATTCCATGGCAGCGACGCTTACGTAACATCGTATATTTCCCTAAACGTGCGCATGTTAAACGCTTTATGGAAGAATCCGTGAAACCTTCCATGGAGATGGTTTCTGAAGAACTGGCTAAACAAGGGACGGTGTGTCATATCCATACGGATCGAGACGATAGGATTGGTTTTGAAGTGGACTTAGGCGAAGATATGAACTTTTTATACGAAGTTCGCCTCCGTTACTATATTCAACCGTCATTTGCTTTAGCGGGTATGGGCACAGAAAGTGATGATGAAAAGAGTGAAGAACAACGCTACTACCGCGCTGAAATTCACTTAAAAGAAGGTGGGCAAGACTACGATGTGATGGGCTGGGCAAAAGAGCAGATCATTCACGATATTCTTGATCAGTACGAAAAACATATTCACTTTTTACACTTATTGGGTAAGTAGCTCTAAAAGAAATATTACCTAAAATGTATCGATAAAAACAGGCGGCTAAAATTATAGCCGCCTGTTTTTATTCAATTGTCTATTAATACAATAGAATCCTATTTTATAACATTTGCATTTTTGATAATAAATTACTTACGCTAGCTAAGTCTTCAGGATGAACTTTTAAATATTTATCACAAGCTAATCTGACATAGTGGAAGCAAGTTTCTTCACTGACGACTATTTCATCATCTTTTTCAGGAGGATAACCTATTGCAAAAAAAACACCCTCTTTAAAAATCATATCATCTAAAAATCCATCATATTCACAAGCAAAATGACAATATGCACCATCAGTACTATAGCCTATCTTTTGAACTATGTGGTCTACAACATCTAAGAAACGGTGATCATTATACATCCGGTCAAAATAAGTTTTGATGACCCAATCTTGATGGTCATAATTGTTTTTATCCTCATAATTATAAGGTAATCCAAACAATAAATGATTTAATTCATCAAAAGACTCATTCATATAAATTATTCCTATTGAGGATGAAAATTGCTAACACCTTTAGTTTTGGGATCTAAATAAACTCTAAAGGTAACTCCACCTGCTTTAGCGTTATAAGATTGTAATCCTTTTACTATAGCATCCCTATATCCATTAGCAGCTGCCTGTTGCCCTAAATCTAATATTTTTTGGTCTGAATAAACCTTCGGGTCATAAACTGTTTTTTTAAATGGTTCCGCACCATTACCTTTATATTGCCTTAGCGGGTATGGGTACAAAAA
>NZ_JAMPPR010000020.1:0-2517 GCF_028481645.1 Providencia sp. PROV141
AATAAGAGTGAGATTGAACATCAGAGGCTGAAGCCTACACAACAGTAACCGCCATCTTTACGTAAAGATGGCAGTTATTTATGATACTTTCCAAACTTCCGTCATGTTTTATCTTTTTCTATAACCGCCCATAATCTTAACCACGGTACATACGCGGAAAATACTCACTAATTTTATCGTTATCCAGTAGCCTATCTTTAGTGAAATCAATAGTATCTGATACCGCAATTCCATGGCGCAACTCTTTGGGAAAATCGTCGATTGAAGCATAAATAGTTGGCATCAAATAACGGAAATAGTCCCCCATCTTAGTTTCACCTTCATAGCCGACAGGGTAATCATCTCCAGGGTTATTGCCTTCTATCGCTTGATAAATAAAAAAACCTTTATTTGATGGTAAGTTATATTCAGAACAAGCTTTCAATCTATCAAACTTATCTTTTACGTATTTCTCAACTTCAGACTTTGACTTTAGGAAGCGAAAAAAATAATGAGAATACAAATCTAAAATAACCGAGCCTTTTTTATCTTGGGGGTAATCTACAAATATGGCAGATTCTTCCCATTTATATTCATTCAGTTGATCAAGCAATTCTTCAAAATTTTCCAAAGAGAGAAGCGCATTAGGTAACCATCCCCAATTATTGTTAATCACAACCGCAATTTTTCCGTTTTTATCCATGGCAAACCAAGTATAGATAGTTCCAAAGTTTGGCTTCCACTCATTTGCTAATGTACTCACTTATGTGCTCCTCTTGGCCATGTCGCTTGACAATTTTTGCATGTATCCACTAAAGCTGCCTCGTTTATTTTCGAATCTTCCCAAACAATCCTTGGCCTAACTGGTTGAGTAAATTTAATATTTTCTGGTTTAGCTCCTTGTCTTATTAATTTATCAGCAGCTGATACTTCAGCACAAGCACCAACCGAATTATTACAAAGTTTAGTATACTCACCTATTTCAACACCAAGTTGCTTTTTAAGATAAAGAACAGTTCTTTCATCTAGGGCTTCCACACTAACTTTACCATTACTAAACCCAAATGCTGTTTTCCCTGTAGAAGGATCATAAGCACCAATCCCAACGGCAAACTTCTCGGCTTGAGTTCTAGAATTTAACTTATTAATTTCCGCAACCAATTTGTTAGTCGCAGAGGCATGCAATTGCTCTTTTTCTATGATAGGGGTTAATTTTGAGGTATTAAGTTTGCCAGATGTTAATAACTCCTTTGAGGTGGTTGGTATTGCATTTTTTAATGATTTAAGTGCCTCCTCAGAGTTCGCTACAACCTTAAAGCCAGCCCCCCCGATTGCGGCTGTTGATATAGCAGCTTCAGGTGCGGCTATCTCTGCGACTGCCAAGCCTAGCTTATTAGCACAGAAACTGACGCTTGCTTTACAACCAGCAAAGCCTAATTTTAGCCCTTCTGCAATTTGTGGAGTTGCGGCAATAACTACTTCACCTCCGAGTATAATAACTACCCCTCCGACAGCAACTAAGCCCACCACTCCCGCAGCCTGTTCTCTTGCGGCTACTCTTTGTGCGGCGGCTTTATCACCTTTAGCTGCCGCCATCATATCGAGATTGTTCTCTATAATGATTTGCTGTAACTGATGCTCTGTATAATTATACGTATATACTAATTCAGCAGAATTAGCGGCAGAAAAAGCGCCCTCCGGTTTATGGGTAATTAATGCCCCTGCAAGTCCACCTAAGACTTTAGTGAATTGAGTTTTGGCTTCATTACCTTTGATAGCATCTTGTACCAATGCAAGTTGTCTTTCTTGCTCATTGAGATATTTGGGCTCAAACAATTTACTGTTCAATGTTATTGCAGCTAACTCTGCCGCTAACGCCCCAACAACGGCGCCTTTGACATTAGCCCCAGATATTTCGGCACTCAATCCTGCCAATGCCATATGGCTAAGTGCCTTTCCAGCATGACCGATGATTTTTCCCTGTTTATCTACATATAAATACTGGAATTTATCGCCTATCAGGTTAGCCCCTTCGGCTTGAATTTGCCCTGCCACACTATTGAGTAAGGCTGTTTTAAAGTTGTCCGTGAAACTCCCACCTTGAATCGCTGTTCCGATGGTTGAGCTGATAGCACTTTGTCCTGCCACACGCTGCGCGACTTGAGTCCAATTCCCGTCACTGAGCTTTGGTAAGGTCACTTTGGCGGGATCAGTCACTTTGCCATATAACGCAATATCAAACCCTTCAAGTGAACCCGCAATAATCATACTGGTCACTATTGATTTTGCAGTGTCACTTTTCCCTAGGCTGGATAAGGTTTTTGACAGGTTTCCTTTGTTCTCAACTAACGCGATAGACGCTTGAGAAACGAGTGAGGCAAACCCCGGTGTACAACTTAATATGACTAATGCCCGCTCGAATAACTGTCCTTCTTTGGTTTTCAAGTGGACTTAGGCGACGATATGAACTTTTTCTATGAAGTTCGCCTCCGTTACTCTATTCAACCGTCATTTGCCTTAGCGGGTATGGCACAGAAA
>NZ_JAMPPR010000021.1:0-133121 GCF_028481645.1 Providencia sp. PROV141
TCCTAAAAAAGAAACATTACCTAAAATGTGCCGATAAGAATTCACAGGCGGCTAAAATTATAACCGCCTGTTTTTTTCATCTTTTTTGTTTAATTCTATTGAACTTAGAGCTACCTACACCCTATCATTGGGGCTTACTGATTGTTATTACCTGATTTTTTATAATAATTTTGCAGGAAGTATTACGTCTTTACCTTTAACGTAATCCCATACCAAGCTAAATAATTTTTTAGATATAGAATTATCATGGGGCATTCGTTGTATTAATAACGTTGATAACTCATCCGATAAACTAACTACTGGTATTCTTCCATCTTTAGGGTAAGCAATAAAAGTTTCACTGGCACCGTTAAGTAGTATGGTTAAATAAACTTTTTGGTTAGCATATTGTATATCAATAAGATATGCACTATTGACTAAAAACGGCATGTCCATTCCAAGGCCCCTCTAAAAATTCTCGTTGTGTCATTTGATAGCTTGTACCTTTCCACGGGTCATGAATAATAACATTCCCAGTAACTTTATCAGTACCTTTTACAACAACCCAATGTCCGACACCCGCGCCTTTCTCCCACATCATTGCAGCCCAGCTTCCTGATTTATTTAATAACTCAAACTGCTCCGAACCAACATATCCTCCATTCCATTTTCCATATTGCTTATTCAGGTCTTTTACTAGTTGCTCTGTAGATTTTAATTGTGTTCCTAAATTAGTTTGATCTACAAATATATTCCGATCTCTGAGTAACATTTCCCCACATGCAGCCCCACAACTAGTCGGCGTCACCTGTTTCACTACAGTTGGGTCAACGATTTCATTCATTACATTCCAGTTACCTCCGGCCCCTCCTTTTAATGGTTTCCGCTGAAGGGCCGAGCCTGTTGTTTTGATCAATCGCCCCATAACGGCTAAAGCTCGTTCTAATGGTAACGATGTTAATAGTGCAATTGTGTAATCTTTAGTATCCTTGGCCTGTGCTAATGCCATCATAGTATCTGAAACAGGAAGATGCTCTAATATTAACTTTACAGGGTCTTCTTTCCCTGTACCGTTAAGATAGGTTAATCGAATTCTATGCTTCTCTTGCTCCGTAAGGCTGCTATCACTCGCTAATACTTTTTCAAGTTCAAAACCACTCGCGAAAAATTTATCTCCAGTGTTTCCAAAAAAGTTATGAAAATAATGATTAAAAAGAAATACGCTTTCTGCGGCATTAGCGCCACTGTATGCACCACTTGCTTCACCTGTATAAATAGCACTGGATATGGGGGGCGTCCATCACGTCACTTCAACTCCATATCACTAGACAACGAACCCCCTTCAATCAGAGATTGTTCGTTGTCTAGAATTAAGACTATGAATTATTTGTTTTTTTAGACAATTCTAAAGCAATCATTAGTTTTAATTTAGGTAGTTTTTGTTTGATTTCTTTTGAGTAATCACTAACTGTTTTTATAGACACATCATAAATTGAATTATTAATTCTAGAAATCTCAAAATCAATAACAACCTCCCCATTAACTAGTAATGTATAGATATCTTCACCTTGTTCTATTGTATGGTTTAAAGCATATACGCTACTTATTTCTTTAAATTTTTCATTCAAAAAAATAAAAATTTCTTTGTTTTCTGTAATTAAAGTTGAGTAGTTTTTCAAATTATCTCTTATCTCTTTCTCTATTCTAGAGTTTATTAATTTCATGGTAACCTTCCAGGATGAGTCGTTATTAGATTTCCTTGGCCATCAGTTAATATAGTCATTGTTTTTGTTGATTTATAACCATTGAATTTATCAGTACCAACATTTTTATCTAATGTAATAACTCGCTCAAAGCGAGGGCCATCTGATGAATTTACGATCCTACTTATTGGAACTTTTGATATATCGTTACTTTGAAGAATTATTTTTAAATCTGATTGGCTAATGGTAAATTGACTTGCATTTTTATCAGAAAAATGTCGATCAAGTACATGATTCCAGCCAGACTTATTGTCACCGATTTTTACATTGATACGAGATTGAACTATAGGGTGCTCTAAACTAGATTTAGGAACCATAGTATTAGAGCCATTATAAACTCTATAACCATTGGATGTCGTACCTATCAGTCCTCTTGATGCTATTTTTATTGAAACTTTCTCTACTAGGTTTACCCCTCCTTTTGCAACATAGGCTCCTCCGCCAAACGTACCAGCAATGTCAAAAATTAACTTGCCTCCTTCAACGCCTGCCTTAAACGCCCCTTCAGTCCCTGCTTTTTGATATTCAGCCTCCATTGTATTTAGACGTGAGATATATGATTGCCTGAGGGCATCACTCATAATATCTAGTGTATCATCACTCATTAAAACCGCTCTTAAAGCTACATAAGTCTCTTTATAGTTAACGGTTAAATTGGCTAATCCTTCAACGGTTTCATATAATCCCGCAGGTAATCCCCCTATCATTCCAGCGCCAAATGCAGCATCTTGGTCAAGATCGATATAGAGCCACTTCATGGCAATGAGTATTTTTTTAAAATCATTGGGTTCAGCGGCGAGTTCTTTATTTTTTAATGCGTCCTGATGGTGAGAGAGATAATTATATCTAAATGTATTATCCGCTGCATCAGCACCACTGTAGACCCCTCCGGCATCCCCCGTAAATATCGCGCCAGCAAATCCACCAAATGCCCGGGCAAACTGCGCTTGAGCTTCGGATTTTTTTTGCCACTCTTCTGCTTTTATGGTGTTATCCCCTAAGGAAATGGCGGCTAATTCAGCGGCTAATGCGCCAACAATCGCGCCTCGCGAATTCGCTTGCTTAATTTCGGCGGATAAACCTGAAAGTGCAGCATGACTAATTGCTTTCCCTGGACGCCCCAGGATCTCACCGTTATCACCGATTAACTTAGCCCCTTCCGCATTCACCTGATTACCAATATTACTGAGTAAGGCACTCTTAAAATTATCAGTAAAACTGCCACCTTGTATCGTGGTATTCACGGTTGAGCTAATCACGGATTGCGCGGCAACGCGCTGAGCAACCTTATTCCAATCCCCATTACTTAATAAAGGTAACTTAGCATTCCCCGGATTCCCTTTTGTCCATCCCATTTTGACATCTAAGCCATTAAGCGCCCCGGAGATCACCATTTGAGCAACAATAGATTTAACTGTTTCGCTTTTACCTAGTGAATTAAGCGCTTTGGATAAGTTTCCTTGGTTTTCAGCCAGTGCGATTGCCGCTTGTGTTGAAAGAGCCGTCATACCAGAATAAGCTGCGCCTGATATCACCGCAGCACTCGTACCACTGCTACCGGATGCCGCCCAAGCCGCAAATTTAGTTGCTGTACCTGACGTCATCGCTGCAACGGTTATCATAATAAGCGCAGCAGCAACCGGGTTTAAGCTTTGGCTTTTATAATCCCAACTGTCATACGCATCTTGAACTAATCCCCATTGCACATCCTTGCGGTCTTTTAGACCCGCTAACCATTTGGTGCCTTCGGTTTGTCCGAGTGAATTTAAGGCATTTTGTAAGCTTTGGTTATTTTTAGCTTTAATATCTGCAGTGATACCTTTAGCTGCATCAACCGTCAGCTTGCCACCAATATGCAATGCAGGTAAAACCCATTTATCTGAGGTATACCCTTTATTGCGCTGTGTAATATAAAACCCGTTAGAATTTGTAATCACCTGTTCAAATTGCGAGTTTTTGACAGCCTTAAAATTCACCTTACCGGTTTGACTGGTGATTTTGGCATTCTTGCCCGTATTAATTTTGGTGGCTTCTAAGGTGACATCATCCTTGGCATATAGGTTAATATCACCACCTGCGGTAAATTCAGTGACTTTATTGGTTTTATCACTGCGTGTTTTTCTCACTTCCTTTTTCGTGATACAAAGCGTCCATCTATTGCATTTCTTTTTATACTCTTCGAAGTAACTGCTTTCCTCCATGGCTTGGGCATAGAGATACCCACCTTTTGCCGCAATATCCATCGCGCCTTTGGCAATGAGACGAGACGCTTGGAAAAGAATGCTCCCCTCAGACAAAATGGTCAGCGTTTTACCACTGTTAATTTCAGTGCCAATTTGGCGATATAACTCTTCATATGTTTTCCCTGACTGTTTTCGATAATTCGTTTTAACCGACTCTAACCGTACATTTCCCCCGCTTGAGAGTGTGATGTCATTTAGGGATTTGATTGTGCTACCTTGTGCGGTTAAGGCGCCATTTGAGGCTAGGGTGACGCCTTTGTCTCCCGAAAGCGTCGAAGTCACATAACGTACATCTTGGTTATCTTCGTTGGGGTTGGGAATGGCAGAGTAAGCGGTAGCGGTTAATTTAATATCACGACCTGAGAGCGCGATAACTTTGTCTTTTGATTGAAGATTGGCAGATTGCAAGTCAATATCGCGAGCTGCATTTAACGTAATATTGCCATTTGCGATGAGTTGAGAGCGTAGCTCTGGGTAGCGATTGGTCTTAAATACATTGTCGACATCTTTAATCGCTTTAGAGCCTAAAAGAATATCTTGGCCTGCATTGAACGTCAGTGATTTTCCACTGTTGAAGGCAATGCCACGCGCTTCAATATTCTTACCTGCAGTGAGGTTTATCTCCCCTGAACTTGCCCAATTTCCTGTTTTTGTGAGTAACGCATTGATATTGGCGATAGGCTCTGAAGCCGCGAGTTTCATTAAATTGGATTCATCGCGACGAATAACAATATTATCATTGGCACTGAAGGTGAGTTTATTGGTTTTGGTTAATTGCGCATTATCAAAAGAGATGTTTTTACCCGCTTGGATATGTAACGAGTTTGCAGCGTTGATAACCGGGGGCGATAAGACATTATCCTTAAACGCAGAGACAGGATTTAAGCTGTATTGAAGATTGCCATTTTTCGCAATTAAGGTACTGTCTTTAGCCGTTAAATTGACTTGTTTGAGATTAAGATCGTTGTTGGCAATTAGGCTTTGTGATTGTTTTGCAACCAGTCGCGCATCATGAATATTGATGTTTTGACCAGCGATAATAGACAGATCATTTTCAGACTGTAAGTTGGTAGAAATATTTATATTATTAGAATTTAAGATAATGTTTTTTGCTGATATTAAATAAGCAGGCGCAGTGCTTTGATTTATTTTTGATATTAGTGATGAAGCAATAGGCAGCTTATTTTCACTGTTAATTGAATGTTTAAAATCAAGGATGAGATTAGTGCCTGAATGTAATCCTTTTTTTGTTTTTAAATTATCAATCTGTTCCAAAACGAGCACATAATCTTGTGCTTTATAATTTGTTTCTAAAACTAATTCTTTGATATTTATAATATTAACTATTCCACTGCCACTATTCGAAGTATCAATGACATAATTTTTATAGGTGTATTTTTTCCAACCAATATTTTGACTATTCTCTAACGTATTACCGGTTAAAATTAAATTATTCTTAGCGGAAATGATACCGTTATCGTTAGTGATTTGATTGCCATTAAGATAAGCATTTCCACCGCTAACTATTTCTCCGATCCGAACTGAATCATCAGAGTAAACACTTTGACCTGTATTGACTAAAACACCCTCTTTATAAAATGCATTTGAAAAATCAGCTACACCGAACCACTTATTAGGAAGAGGGTTAACCAACTTTGCATTCATGACCACATCATAATTCCCGCCTCCTTCTCTAACTCGGTCTATTAATAAGTTCTTACTTGTGGAGGTCGGTTGTATCGTATTTTCCTTGTAGTGCGTATTTAACGCCATGTTGGTCAATTTTTTAGTCCGAACAACTAAATCCCCCGTATTGGTCTTTATCGTTCCTGATTTATTCTCAATCAGGGTACTCAAATCCCCTTTGGCATTTTTTTGCATCCACAGATTATCTTGTGCTTGAATAAGCGCACTATTGCCCGTATTGCTTATTGAATCAGCAAAGACACGCATATCTTTGCCTGCGGTAACTTGACCATTGTTGATAAGAGTATTGGTGGCCAATGTGATGTCTTTGGCGGCATTCACGTTGGCATTGGCGTTAATTTGCAGGTTTTTGGTACTGACATTGATATCTTTTTTCCCTTGAATATTGCCTGCAAGGGTAATTTTGCCATCGACGGTTAATGTCAGGTCATTTTGGTTGGTTTGCACATTGCTGAGGTTAATCCCCACCCCTGATTCTGTACTCACCAATTTCACTTGATTGGCATACATCCCACCCAGCGCTTTAGTATCCACCGATATAGACGGTTTAGCACCCTCTCCACTAATGGGCGTGACCGTACCTTTTTGAAAATCAACACGGTTGGTGCCTTGCATTAAAGTCAGATTCTTGGCTTTGATTTGCCCGTTTAGTTCGGTGGCTCGACTGATAATATCGGCATAGGTTTGCGCTTGCGCATTCATGCCATTGGCCCCGATAACCACACTGCCTTTTTTCACCTCAACCGCAGATAAAGCTCCCTTGTTATCCAGAATGGGTTTCCCTGTGGTCAAAGTAATCGCAGGGGTATTCACAAAGCTACAGCCATTACAGGTAATCCCATTCGGGTTGGCAATGACGACATTCGCGCCTTTACCTGCCACTTCCAACTTACCTTGTAATGCTGAGCGGCTACTGCCCGTGACTTCATTGATAATCAGATTGGCAGCATTTCCTTTTAAATTGGCATTGGCTTTGATTTGCCCTGCAATTTGAGAATTCACATTGGCAGTGGCGTTATTGAGTACCGCACCTTGTTTATCCACATTAAATTGTTGAAATTTATTGTGCGATATTCCCGCCCCATTCGGCGTGGCAATATTAATAATCGGGACGTTATTTTGTTGGCTGA
The DNA here is from genome assembly GCF_028481645.1 of Providencia sp. PROV141. Classification (NCBI taxonomy): domain Bacteria; kingdom Pseudomonadati; phylum Pseudomonadota; class Gammaproteobacteria; order Enterobacterales; family Morganellaceae; genus Providencia; species Providencia sp. PROV141. The sequence goes on from NZ_JAMPPR010000021.1 coordinate 6,823, forward strand.
TTTGAGTGTTTTTATCGGCCGCCGTCATGGCTGCCCCCCAAGCGGGGTGTAAGGGGTAGACAACGGTTAAGAAAATAAGGGTATAACTTAATAACCGTTTAGGCCGTGAAGGTAATTGTTCATTTAGCATAAATAATCCTTTAAAAACGTAAAGCTACAGAAAGAATGAGACCGACCAATAAGCCGACCAATTGTCTGGTTTAAGTTGTGAGGGATAATGCAAAGGCTTACTGAGTAGAAGCTGCGAATAAAACAGGCTATTACCAATAAAAGAGAGGCCAACGGCTCCGCCTGCTAAAGTGTCAGGTTCAACGTGGTATTTATCTGAGGCAATAAACCCATAATCTAACGCTCCGATAAAACGCAGTTGCCCCATTGCCGTATTGGCGATGTCTTTGTTAATTTCATTACGCCAATACCCGCCTCGGTTACCACTCACAGATTGTTCATGGTAGCCACGGACAGAGTACTGGCCACCGATGCTGATGCGTTCAATGCCGTATAAATTATCGGGCGAATATTGACCGTAAAATGAGGTTAAATAGGTCACACCATTAGAGAAAAAATACTGATAACTGCTGCTTAGACTGAATTTGCGGTAATGACTACGCGGTGAATCTTTCGCGAGGGTATCCGGTGAGGCGCCAAAGGCAGATATCCCCCATTCAGCGGCAGGGTTAAACGTGAAGTAACCTTGTCCAAGCATGGTGCTGTACTGTGGGGTAAACGAGAGCGAGGTTAAGGTTGGGCTGCTAATCGTCAAGGTTTGGGACGCTAATTGTGTCGTCGCATTTTTATGTTTTAAGCTACCTTGCAGTGTAAGTCGTTGCTTCCCATCACGATAAACTAAGCGACTGACATCAAACTGTTGGTTGGTATTTTTGCCTTCATAACGGAATTGCTGACCAGATGCATGAAACGGTTGTAGCGTATTATTACGATAAAACTGGTAACGATAAGACCAGTAACCATAAGGGACATTGATTGCCGCAACAGCGTAACGACTGTGATGGGAGCGACTGAAGTCAGTATCGCTACTGGCACTTAATGACCATTGCTCACCAAACCCTAACGGGGAATCTACCGTTAAACTCCCCGTAAGTAGCTGTTTTCCCGTTGCCTTCATACCCGTGTTATCGAGGTTTAGCTGGCTCGTGATAGGCCATTTTTTCCCTTGTTGATGAATAATAACCCGAGAATAGCCATTTTGGCTTCCTGGTTGGATATCGATAGTGTACTTAGCGGACGATAACCGGTTGAGTTGCTCCAACCCTTGTTCAATATGCCGTAGATTTAATATTTTGCCTTGTTGATGAGGAAATATTTGATGAACTAAACGCTCAGGAGAATTTTCAATCTCGATAGTTTCAATATGCCCTTCAATCACTTGTATTAACAATTGATATGAGGATAAATCTTGCTCTGGAATGATGGCTTGAGAGGTAATAAACCCCTGTTCCATATAGTAATTAGTCACATGCTTGGTGAGCTCTTGTATTTCACTCAGTGTGAGGCAGCGTTTTAAATAAGGTGAGGTTAACTGAGTTTGAGTTTTAGTCGTCAGCTGTGTGGCGCCGGCAAATTGGATCTGATTGATCGGGAAACAGATTTCATCTTGGCGGTGTTTGGAAAAAGAATCATCAACGGTGATTGCATTATGTTTTTCCAATAGATTACGTTGGATTAACTCCGACTCTAACCGTTGTTTTTGTTCAAATTGAATGCTTTCCTGTGCAGAGGGGAGTAATTGATTTTCAGGATAACTATAAGGCGCAATCATCAATAACGATACATATAATAAACGCCATATAATTTGATACTTTGTCATGTTATTTAAATTTTCGTCACGAATAGTAAATTTACCGTAATGTAACTTATTCTCATTAACTGTTTTTAAATAAAAAATATTCACTATGACTAAAATTTAACACTTTCCTGTTTAATACGGTTTTTTGTGTTTTTTCATTCCATTATTTTGGTTAATGCTTCATTAAAGATAATATTTAATATTATTCACTGAAAATCAATCGATTGATTTTATTAGAAAATAATTTTGCTGAAGACTTTGTCACAAGTAGCCCTGCAGGTAATTTCACAATTGCAAAAAAGGATATGACAGTGGGGAATTTAGAACTTATCTAATGAGTATAAGTAAAGTTCGATTGCAGTGAATCTACAGGGAAAGGGAATTATTCAAGTGATAACTATACTCCAAATAATTCGAATTGTAGGAAAGCACCAATTGAAGATAGTCAGATGAGCATACATCAGTATGTGACCCAAATAACCGAAATATGACCAATATTTAAATTTCTAAATAGTTCGAACTCTAGCAAGGCGGCAATTGAGGATAGTTTGGGGAGCATACATCAGTATGTGACCCAAATAGCCGAAAGAAGCCAACACAGCTAGAGCTCGAAATATGACGAAAATTTAGGCGCTCTTTCTCTTATCAGCAGCGATATTACTATAATCTGGGCTCTCTAAAGCGATTAATTCATCCAATAACGCGGTTAATTGCTGCATTTTCTCTGGTGAAAATGCTAGCTCTATTTTTTGATAACCTTCTTCCACTTCCTGCCGTGCTTTGTCATACAGCTCTTGCCCTACAGGTGTCAAAGAGACATATAATTTACGTTGGTCATTCAACGGTTTTAAGCGGAAAATTAAACCTTCGCGCTCCATACGGGTTAGGATCCCCGTTAAACTTGGGCGCAGAATACAGGTTTGAACTGATAATTCATGAAAATCAATTGAACGCTTATCAGCTAAAACTCGAATGATACGCCATTGCTGTTCAGTCAAATTATACGACTTTAATATCGGCCGGAAAAAACCCATTGCGGTTTCTCTTGCCTGCAATAATGCAATTGTCAATGATTCATGCATAAGATTAAAACTCACCACTTAATTAACGTTACTTAACCCAATTTTGGCATTTTATGGCAGTTGCCATTTCGCTTTGTTGGCCCTGTACTTTGATGAAATCACATACCATAACTATGAGCTTTCACATCACCAGTTTGCCTTATTTAAGAGTAGCACGGTCAAATAACAATCTCAAAGAAAAACCCTAAAATATTAATGAGTAAATAATTTAAAAACTCACTTTTAAGTTAATTTTTTGTAAATCAAAAAAAATTGAAAAAATAATAATTTCTTTTATAACATAGCCTTACAAAAAGACAACTTAATTGTGTTAATGAGATCACAATTAAAATTAACATTTCTATAAACCTATTGCTAATTTCAAAATTATACTTTATTAATATATTAATAATTACTCGAAAGTTGAATTCTTTTCATTAAGGAGTTGTCAATGAAAGGCACTGTATTTGCCGTTGCCCTCAATCATCAAAGCCAGCTTAGCCACTGGCTTGAGGCATTCCAGCAAGCCCCTTATAAAACCCCACCAAAAACCCCAGTGTGGTTTATTAAGCCGCGTAATACGCGTATCAATTCAGGCGAAAAAATTTTGCATCCCGCTGGTGAAGAAGTGCAAAGTGGCGCTACGCTTGCTTTGGTGATCGGTAAAAATGCACGTAAAGTCAGTAAGACAGATGCACATCAGTTTATTGCTGGATTTGCGCTGGCAAATGAAGTGAGCTTGCCAGAAGACACCTTCTATCGCCCTGCCATCAAAGCAAAATGCCGTGATACTTTCTGCCCAATTGGTGAAATGGTTGCAACTTCGCTAAATACTCCTGTTGATATCATCACCCTAGTAAATGGTAAAGAAGTGGATCGCTGGTCAACAAAAGATCTGATCCGTGATGCGAGTGAGTTAGTTGCTGCATTAAGTGACTTCGCCACCTTAAAGCAAGGGGACGTGATCCTGCTCGGCACACCACAACAACGTGTCACCATCAAACCCGGAGACGAAGTGGTTATCCAAGCGGAAGGCTTTCCTAGCCTGAAAAATACCGTTGTGGCAGCAGGAGGAAAATAATGTCTACGATTACAAAACGCGCCAAAATCCTTTTTAAAGGCACTGAATATTCCGTCACCGTCGGTGATAACGAAGCCATCACGTTACCTAATGGGGACGTGATCGCGGGTGATTCTCCTGATGTTGAATGGTTACCTCCTGCGCAAGGAACCTTGTTTGCCCTAGGCCTGAACTATGCCGACCACGCTGCCGAATTAGAATTTAAGCCACCTGAAGAGCCTTTAATTTTCTTAAAAGCGGAAAGCAGTTTAACGGGTCATCGCCAAGTTTCTGTTCGTCCTGATAATGTGGAATATATGCATTATGAGTCTGAATTAGTGGTGGTGATTGGCAAAACAGCTCACAAGGTCTCAAGAGAAGATGCCATGGACTATGTCGCAGGTTACACCGTGTGTAATGACTATGCGATCCGTGACTATTTAGAGAACTATTATCGCCCAAATTTACGTGTTAAGAGTCGTGATACTTTAACGCCGATTGGCCCTTGGATTGTCGATAAAGATGCCATTAAAGATCCGCATAATTTGGCTTTGTACACCTATGTAAATGGTGAATTGCGCCAAAAAGGCACCACGGCCGATCTGATTTTCGATATTCCCTTTTTAATTGCTTACCTCAGTGACTTTATGACACTGCAACCGGGAGACATGATTGCTACAGGGACGCCAAAAGGGCTGTCTGACGTAGTACCGGGCGACGAAGTCATTGTTGAAGTTGAAGGCGTTGGCCGACTGGTCAACACCATTATCAGCGAAAAAGACTATGAGGAACGTGTGTAATGACTAAGATTAATCATTGGATCAACGGTAAAAACGTTGCTAGCAAAGACTATTTCGAAACCACCAACCCTGCAACAGGCGAAGTATTAGCAGAAGTTGCCGCGGGTGGACAAGATGAAATCAACCAAGCCGTTGCCGCAGCGAAAGACGCTTTTCCAAAGTGGGCCAATACCCCAATGAAAGAGCGCGCTCGCTTAATGCGTCGCCTTGGTGAATTGATCGACGAAAACGTCCCGCAAATCGCGGAAATGGAAACCAAAGATACTGGTTTACCTATTCACCAAACTAAAAACGTGTTGATCCCACGTGCTTCACATAACTTTGAATTCTTCGCCGAGATTTGCCAGCAAATGAACGGCCGTACATACCCTGTTGATGACAAGATGATGAACTACACCTTGGTTCAACCTGTGGGTGTCTGTGCGCTGATTTCACCATGGAACGTGCCATTTATGACCGCCACATGGAAAACCGCCCCTTGTTTAGCACTGGGTAATACTGCGGTTCTGAAAATGTCTGAATTATCTCCATTATCAGCGAACCGCCTTGGTGAACTGGCGCTGGAAGCGGGTATTCCTGCGGGTGTTTTGAACGTGGTTCAAGGCTACGGTAGCACTGCGGGAGATGCTTTAGTCAAACATCATGATGTCCGTGCGGTTTCCTTTACTGGGGGCACAGCCACTGGCCGCACCATTATGCAAAATGCAGGCTTGAAAAAGTATTCCATGGAATTAGGTGGTAAATCACCTGTGTTGGTGTTTGAAGATGCCGATATTGAGCGTGCACTAGACGCTGCTCTGTTTACTATTTTCTCCATTAATGGTGAACGCTGTACAGCTGGCTCACGTATTTTCATTCAAGAGAGCATCTACCCTGAGTTTGTTAAACGCTTTGCTGAGCGGGCTAATCGCCTGATCGTCGGTGACCCGAACGATCCCAAAACCCAAGTGGGTGCATTGATCAGCCAGCAGCACTGGAACAAAGTTTCGGGTTATATTCGCTTAGGTATGGAAGAAGGCGCAACCTTGTTAGCGGGTGGCCCAGACAAACCGACTGATCTACCTGATCACCTCAAAGGTGGTAATTTCTTACGTCCTACCGTACTGGCTGATGTCGATAACCGCATGCGTGTCGCCCAAGAAGAGATCTTTGGGCCTGTTGCTTGTTTAATTCCGTTTAAATCTGAAGAAGACGGTTTACGCATGGCAAATGATATTGAGTACGGTCTTGCTTCGTATATTTGGACACAAGATGTCAGCAAGATTTTACGTTTATCACGCAGTATCGAAGCAGGCATGGTGTTTGTTAATACACAAAACGTACGTGACCTGCGCCAGCCTTTCGGTGGTGTAAAAGCTTCGGGTGTAGGCCGTGAAGGTGGCGAGTACAGCTTCGAAGTCTTCGCAGAAATGAAGAACGTCTGTATCTCCTACGGAGACCACAACATCCCTCGTTGGGGTGTGTAAGCTTTACAACACTCTGTGCTGGAAACCTTATATTCCAGCACTTTCCGCTGAATTATATTGATACTCAGCATCGTTAAAACTGATAAACCAAGTCACTTCAAGTCGTTAGAAGAGCTACAACTTAGGTAAACTCGCTGTCTTACCCTAAATAATTCGAGTTGTAGCTAGGCGACAAACAAGCTAATCCCTAGGAGCATACATGAGTATGTGACTAGGGTTAGCGCGAGCAGTCAACAACGCTACAGCTTGAAGAATGACGGGTAAGGATATAAATATGGGTAAGTTGGCACTCGCTGCAAAAATAACACACGTCCCATCCATGTACCTATCAGAACTACCAGGTAAAAACTTTGGATGTCGCCAAGCCGCTATCGATGGGCACAAAGAAATCAGTCGCCGCTGCCGTGAATTGGGCGTTGATACTATTATTGTTTTTGATACACACTGGTTAGTTAACAGCGCCTATCACATTAACTGTGCTGACCACTTCAAAGGTATTTATACCAGTAATGAGCTTCCACATTTTATTCGTGATATGGAATATGAATATGATGGGAACTCCGTATTGGGCCAAATGATCGGTGAGGAAGCACGTAAATTAGGTGTTCGTGCCCAAGCCCATGAAATTCCAAGCTTAACCCTCGAATACGCCACATTAGTCCCTATGCGCTATATGAATAGCGATCGTCACTTTAAAGTCATCTCAATTTCAGCCTTCTGTACTTCACACAGTTTTGAAGACAGCCGTAAATTAGGCGAAGCCGTACTGACTGCGATTGAAAAATACGATGGCACTGTGGCGGTACTAGCAAGTGGTTCGTTATCTCACCGCTTTATTGATGACCAACGTGCTGAAGATGGCATGAACAGCTACACACGTGAATTTGATGAGCAAATGGACAAACGCGTCGTCAAACTTTGGCGCGAAGGACGTTTTGAAGAATTCTGCAAAATGTTACCTGAGTATGCCGACTACTGTTATGGCGAAGGCCATATGCACGACACCGTAATGCTGCTAGGTATGTTAGGTTGGGATAAATACGACGAAAAAGTGGAAATTTTAACTGACTTGTTCGCAAGCTCTGGAACAGGGCAATTAAACGCCGTATTCCCACTGCCGAGTTATATTACTGACAAACAAGCTACCACTGCGTAAGGAGTTGTTATGCCTCATTTTTATGCAGAATGTACAGAAAACATTCGTGATGACGCTCAGCTACCTGAGCTCTTCGCCAAAGTGAATGAAGCCCTCGCGGGAACCGGTATCTTCCCATTAGGTGGCATTCGTAGCCGTGCTATTTGGCTGGATACTTGGCAAATGGCCGATGGCAAGCACGATTATGCTTTTGTCCATATGACGTTGAAGATAGGTGCTGGGCGTTCTCTTGAAGATAGGCAAAAAACGGGAGAAATGATTTTTGAGCTGATCAAAAAACATTTTGCCGATTTGATGGCAAAACGCTACCTCGCATTGTCTTTTACCATGGAAGAGCTTGATCCTGTTTTAAATTATAAGCAGAACAATGTTCATGCCTTATTTAAGGGTTAACAGTTTAAAGGTTAATGGTTTAAATCTTTATTTATCGTTTTATTGAGAGGGCAAGATGGTTAAAAATTTCGATAAACACATACCGCACTATTTGATCCCATTACTGGGGTCATTAGTGGCATTCGGTCCATTGTCTATCGATATGTACCTTCCTGCCCTCCCTCAAATGGGTATTGCGTTACACGCTACTCAAGGGCAAATGCAGTACACTCTTGGCGCCTTTTTTGCCGGGTTCTGCATTGGAATGCTGTTTTATGGCCCATTAAGTGACCTTCTTGGTCGGCGGAAAATGTTGTTAAGTGGCCTTGCCATTTTTACTGTCGCCAGTTTGTTGTGCGCCCAAGCCACCAATGCAAATACTTTAATTGTATTCCGAGCGCTGCAAGCTTTTGGCAGTGGAGCGGCCATTGTCATGGCAAGGGCTATCGCTAGAGATGTTTACCCTGCTCATGAGTTACCTAAAGTACTGTCATTAATGACACTTGTGACCATGATAGCGCCATTACTGGCACCACTATTAGGTGGTTTTTTACTCGTTCATTTTCAGTGGCAAGTAATTTTCTATTTGCTGGCAGTGATTGGCTTGGCTTCGGTGTGTGCAATTTTTTTCTTGCTCCCTGAAACGTTAACCCACCAGCGCGGTTCTGAAAATATACTTTGTGTCGCTTTCAAGAATTATGCACAGGTGCTCACAGACCGAGAAGCACTGAGTATTATTGGCACCATGGCCTTCTCCTTTGCCGGTATGTTTGCCTTTATCAGTGGTTCACCGTTTGTGTACATCAATTATTTCGGTGTTTCTGAACAACATTATGGTTTGCTGTTCGGCTGTAACATCTTGGGGATGATTGTCATGCTGTTGTTGAACGTTAAACTACTAAAAACCTATAGTTTAACGCGCATACTGACTATGCAAAGTGGGTTTCAATTAGCGTTTGGTCTGCTGTTACTCATATTTTACCAACAAAGTTTGCCCATAATTGTTATTCTAGTCGTACTGTTCTTATCGATGGTCAATGCTATCGGCACCAACAGTTTGTCACTATTACTGCAACATCGCGGGAAAATTGCAGGAAGTGCCAGTGCACTTGCCATTTCTATTCAGTTTGCCTTAGCGGCTGTCGCCAGCGTTGCAGTTTCTGTATTACAAGATGAATCCCCATTCGCTATGGCACTTGTTATGGCGCTTTGTGCCGGGTTAAGTTTTGCTAGCCAACAGCTATCAGCTAAAAATATCCGCCCACAAGTCCAATCAGTGTCTTCGGAGAACAACGAAAAATGAGCATAAATACCAATTCTACATTATTTCGCCAACAAGCTTATATCAACGGCCAATGGGTTGATGCCCAAAATAAAAGTGTGTTTGAGGTCACTAATCCAGCCAATAACCAAGTTATCGCTAACGTCAGCAATGTCGGTGCTTTAGAAACTCAACAAGCTATCGAAGCCGCAGAAAAAGCCCTGCCGGCATGGCGTGCTAAAACCGCCAAAGAGCGCAGCCAAATTTTAAACAAATGGTTCCGTTTAATGATGGATAACCAAAAGGAATTGGCCGAATTACTCAGTGCTGAGCAAGGTAAGTCGATCACTGAATCGATGGGAGAAATTGCCTACGGCGCCAGCTTTATTGAGTGGTTTGCTGAAGAAGGTAAACGAGTGTATGGGGAAACCATTCCATCACCTCTGCCGGGGCGTCGTCTGGTGACGATAAAACAGCCCGTGGGTGTGGTTGCGGCTATCACGCCATGGAACTTCCCAAATGCCATGATCACCCGCAAAGTCGGCCCTGCACTCGCTGCAGGCTGTACGATGGTATTAAAACCCGCGGCAGAAACGCCATTATCAGCATTAGCATTGGCAGCGTTAGGGGAAGAAGCCGGCATTCCTGCTGGTGTGTTTAACATTGTCCCAGGTACTGATGCTAAAGCTATTGGTGGCGTTATGACTTCCAGCCCAATTGTTCGCAAACTCACATTCACGGGTTCAACGCGAGTCGGTAAGCTGCTGATGGAACAGTGTGCGAACACAGTGAAGAAAATGTCTCTGGAACTCGGTGGTAACGCGCCATTTATCGTGTTTGATGATGCCGATTTAGATGCAGCAGTACAAGGTGCATTAGCGGCTAAATTCCGTAATAGCGGGCAAACTTGTGTGTGTGCTAACCGTATTTTAGTCCAAGAAGGGGTTTACGATGAATTTGCAGCTCGTTTGGCAAAAGCGGTGAATGAACTGAAAATCGGACCAGCCACACAAGTCGACTCCCAACAAGGCCCTCTGATTAACCAAGCCGCGGTCGATAAAGTCACTGAACATATTGCAGATGCCGTTTCACAAGGTGCAAAAGTGATTGCAGGGGGTAAACCAGCTCAATTAGGCGGTTTATTCTTTGAACCCACCGTGATCACGGGTGTGACTGAGTCCATGAAGGTCGCAAAAGAAGAAACGTTCGGTCCATTGGCGCCATTATTTAAATTCCGTGATGAGCAAGAAGCAATTGCTCTGGCAAATGATACTGAATTTGGCTTGGCATCTTATTTCTATTCAAAAGATATCGGGCGTATCTACCGTGTTGCAGAGGCATTAGAAAGCGGCATGGTGGGTATCAATGAAGGCATTATTTCAAACGAAGTAGCCCCATTTGGTGGTATTAAGCAGTCTGGTCTGGGGCGTGAAGGTTCACGCTACGGAATTGAAGATTATTTGGAAGTGAAATACCTCTGCTTTGGTGGTCTTTCCAATTAGAAAGACACATTAGCTGGCGGTCTTCGCTTTTAAAATCTTAGCTCTAAATAATTCGAGTTAGAACAAGGCAGTAAATGAGACTAATCCCTTAGGAGCATACCCGTGTGACTAGGGGATAGGCGTAAGCCTATCGTGAAGCTAACGCAGTTATAGCTCGAAGTATGACGAGCTGAGGTGCAAAAGGAAAATAAGATGTTACAAAAAGATGTCATATCGCAAATCGCACAGCGCCTAAATCAGGCTGAAAAATCACGTGAGCAAATCCGTCAGATCTCACTCGATCACCCAGAAATGACGATCGACGATGCTTATGCTATTCAAAAAGAGTGGGTTGGTGTGAAAATTGCTGAAGGACGTGTGTTAAAAGGCCATAAAATTGGGCTGACGTCTAAAGCAATGCAAGCCAGTTCACAGATTGATGAACCTGATTACGGTGCGCTTCTTGACGATATGTTTTTTGATGACGGCTGTGATATTCCAACAGACCGCTTTATCGTGCCACGTATTGAAGTTGAATTAGCCTTCGTACTCGCGAAGCCATTACGTGGGCCAAACTGCACCATCTTTGATGTGTATAACGCAACTGATTATGTGATCCCAGCACTTGAGCTAATTGATGCGCGTTGCCACAACGTTGACCCTGAAACCAATCGCCCACGCAAAGTGTTCGATACCATTTCAGATAACGCCGCAAATGGCGCAGTGATTTTAGGTGGCAGACCAATCAAGCCACGCGATTTGGATATGCGCTGGATTAGCGCCCTGCTCTATCGTAATGGCGTCATTGAAGAATCTGGCGTTGCAGCTGCTGTACTCAACCACCCAGCGAATGGTGTGGCATGGCTAGCGAACAAATTAGCACCGCATAATGTGCAACTTGAGCCGGGCCAAATTATTTTAGGTGGCTCATTTACACGCCCTGTCCCTGCTCGTAAAGGTGATGTGTTTCACGTTGATTACGGCAATATGGGTTCAATTAGCTGCCGCTTCGTGTAAGGAAAATGGCATGGATATTTTAGAAAATAAATTTAAAAAAGCACTAAAAAGTGGCCAACCGCAAATCGGATTATGGCTTGGTTTATACAGCCCATATAGTGCTGAATTACTTGCCGGTGCAGGCTTCGACTGGTTATTAATTGATGGTGAACATGCACCGAATAATGTGCAAACGACCTTATCTCAATTACAAGCTATTGCCCCTTACCCGTCACAACCCGTCGTTCGTCCGCCATGGAATGATCCAGTGATCATTAAGCAATTGCTAGATATTGGCGCACAAACGTTGTTGTTGCCAATGGTGCAAAATGCAGAACAAGCCAAGCAAGCGGTACGTGCAACGCGTTATCCACCCGCAGGGATCCGTGGTGTCGGTAGTGCTTTAGCTCGCGCTTCTCGCTGGAACCGAGTACCTAATTATTTAACTCGTGCCAATGATGAAATGTGCGTAATAGTACAGGTTGAAACCCGTGAAGCCATGAATAATCTTCCTGAGATCTTAAAAGTTGAAGGTGTCGATGGCGTGTTTATCGGCCCTGCGGATCTTAGTGCGGATATGGGCTTTTCAGGGAACCCTAACCACCCAGAAGTCAAAGCTGCGATAGAAAAAGCGATTGTCCAAATTCGTGAGGCTGGCTTGGCACCCGGTATTTTAATGGCAGCCCCAGATGTTGCTGAACATTATCTTAAACTCGGCGCACTATTTGTTGCCGTCGGGGTCGATACCACGCTACTGGCACGTACCGCAGAAGCGCTAGCAGCAAAGTTTGGTAAAACGGTTTCAGAGGTGACCTCGAGTGCACCCAGTGTTTATTAATAAAGCTATCTCTAAATAAGTTAATTTTAACCCTACAGACAAATAACTTATTTAGATAAAAAATCAATATCGCAATATAGGGCAGACCACACCATGACTGCCTACTAGTCCCTTGTACCTATAATAATCTGCAAAAGAAAGAATTGAGGGCCCTACAATATGAGTAATCAACAACTTGCAAGCACTAACCCTGCTGAACAACATAAAAATTTAACCGAACCGCAGCAGCGGGTGATTAATAAACTATTTAAACGTCTCATTGTATTTTTATTTGTGCTATTTGTTTTTTCTTTCTTAGACCGTATTAATATCGGCTTTGCGGGTCTAACTATGGGGAAAGATATCGGCCTAACTTCCACCATGTTCGGCTTAGCGGCCACCCTGTTCTATGCCACTTATGTGATTTTTGGTATTCCAAGTAACATCATGTTAGGAATCGTTGGTGCTCGCCGCTGGATAGCCACCATCATGGTACTTTGGGGTATCGCTTCTACAGCCACCATGTTTGCCACAGGGCCAACCAGTTTATACGTCCTACGGATGTTAGTGGGTATCGCTGAAGCAGGCTTCTTACCGGGAATTTTAGTTTATTTAACTTACTGGTTCCCTGCCTATTTCCGTGCTCGTGCTAATGCCTTATTTATGATTGCAATGCCAGTCACCATGGCATTCGGTTCATTAGCCTCTGGCTATATTTTAGGCATGGATGGCATTTTAAACCTAAAAGGCTGGCAATGGCTGTTCCTATTAGAAGGTTTCCCATCCGTGATCCTTGGTGTGCTGGTTTGGTTCTATTTGGATGACTCGCCAAAGAAAGCCAAATGGCTGACCCAAGAAGATAAAGACACATTGCAAGAAATGATGGACCAGGACCAATTAGAGCTTGTACAGCCACACGGTTCAAAAAGCCATACAGCTATGCAAAACAAAAGCTTATGGAAAGAAATCTTCACTCCAGTGATCTTGATGTACACCGTTGCTTATTTCTGTTTAACCAATACGTTAAGTGCTATTAATATCTGGACGCCACAGATTATGCAAAGCTTCAACCAAGGCAGTAGTAATGCCATGATTGGGCTGTTAACTGCCATCCCACAATTTTGTACTATTCTTGGGATGATCTACTGGAGCCGTCGCTCTGACCGGTTACAAGAACGGAAAATGCACACCGCCTTACCGTACTTATTTGCAGCAGCGGGATGGGTCCTCGCGGCGATGACAAGCCATCCCGTCATCCAATTGCTTGGTATTATTATGGCATCAACGGGGTCATTTACTGCGATGGCTGTGTTCTGGACAACGCCAGACCAATCAATCAGTTTACGTGCTCGTGCCATCGGTATTGCTGTTATCAACGCAACAGGTAATATAGGTTCTGCCGTCAGTCCACTGTTAATTGGATGGTTAAAAGACCAAACGGGTAGCTTTAATTCCGGCCTGTATTTTGTGGCAGGTTTGCTGGTGGTCGGCGCGCTGTTAGTCATTGCTATCCCAATGAAAAACTCAAGACCAAGAGCAACACCTTAATATTTTGATGTTTTGAATGTTTTAAATGTTTTAAATGTTTTAATAACTTACGCTGCAAATAATTATTAAAGGGTGTTACCCAAAATAATTTGGTTTGCAGCTAGGCGGCAAGCAAGTTAATCCCTAGGAGCATACTGAAGTATGTGACTAGGGTTGGCTTGTGAGGCCAACAACGCTGCGAGCCGAAGAATGAAGGGTAACTCAACTTTAATTACCAATATCGACATCAGTACAGACTACGACGAAACCCAAGGCACCGACGACGTCCACTACCAAACCTTTGGCAACATGGCCGCCTTCTTTGGTCGCGACATGCAAGCTCATCGCCATGATGGTTTCTTTCAGTTGCACTATTTGGTTACTGGCCATATTACTTTGCAGCTCGATGAGTCACGCTATTCTGTTCAAGCCCCGCTATTTATTCTTACGCCCCCTTCGGTTGCACATGCATTTTTCACTCAAGAAGACACTGACGGCCACGTACTCACCGTACGGCAAGACCTGATCACCCCGCTTCTTGACTCACTGTACCCTGCCAATCCAGATTTGGTCGATATTCCTGCTATTTGTTTATCTGTTGCCGATAAGCCTGATGATATCGATACCTTTAACCATTACTGGGCGTTAATGGCTCGTGAATCGGCTTATAACCATACAGGAAAAGACCAAGTTCTTGCCTCTTTAGCCCAAGCGCTATTTACTTTTCTACTGCGCTCTATTCCACTTGATGAGCACCCAACAACAGGGGTTAGAGGCGAACACCGCCTATTCCAGCGGTTTAATCAGCTTATTGACTTACACTATCATGAACACCTCGCAGTGCCTGAATATGCCAAAAAACTTGATGTCACAGAGTCACGCCTTAAAGATATGTGCCGGCGGTTCGCTAACCGGCCACCGAAAAGGTTAATTTTTGACAGAATATTGCGAGAAGCGAAGCGGATGTTACTGTTTTCCGATAGCCCTGTTTCAGAGATTGCCTACCAGCTCGGTTTCAAAGACCCCGCCTATTTTGCTCGGTTTTTTAACCGATTAGTCGGATGCTCTCCTAGCCTATGGCGAGAACAAAACCTTCATTAATAAGGAGCCTTAGTGATTTCATTCTTATTTCTGAGAAAAAATCATCAATAGCTCCTTAGCTGTATAGCAAATCCTCTTCTAGTCTATCTTGATAAACTGTTAAGCTCTTAAATTACGTTACACTTTAAAAACATTTTTGATATTTTATAAATTTCGTTTTAACTTTGTAAAAATACCAACAATGCTTAACCAAAAGTGAACGCAAAGATTAAAAAAAGAACAATTTAAAACAAAAATAAATTTAATGTTAATATAGAAATGGTTTTATTATTAAATAATAATCAATATCTTATATATAATTTTAAGTATTATATTAATATCAAAACATCGAAGTGATCACATTTCTTTCACAAAGAATAACTTTCAACGAAAAGTACCAGCGAACCTTTAGAAAATCTCTTTAAAACTCCCTCGTAAAGCGATTCAATTAAGAAACACAAAATAAACATAAAATTAACATATTCGCTTGCAACCTTTATACCCTATCAATGCAAGCCCTCATTGTGAGATAACGAGGTAGACATGAAACCAGAAGATTTTCGTTCAGATGCTAAACGACCTTTTAATAGCCAAGAATACTTAAAAAGCCTACAAGATGGCCGTGAAATCTATATTTATGGCGAGCGTGTGAAAGATGTCACTACTCATCCAGCTTTTCGTAACTCCGCAGCTTCAATAGGACAGTTATATGATGCGCTTCATGATAAAACAACTCATGACCAACTTTGCTGGAACACCGACACAGGTAACGGTGGATACACTCACAAATTCTTCCGTTTCGCAACCAGCCCAGAAGAATTACGCCAACAGCGTGATGCCATCGCAGATTGGTCACGCCAGAGCTACGGATGGATGGGACGCACTCCAGACTATAAGGCGGCATTCGCCAGCTGTTTAGGTGCGAACCCTGAATATTATGGCCAATTTGCAGATAACGCGCGCAATTGGTACAAACGCATTCAAGAAAGCGGTCTGTACTTTAACCATGCGATCGTTAACCCACCGATTGATCGTCATAAGCCCGCTGATGAAGTGAAAGATGTTTATATCAAACTCGAAAAAGAAACAGATGCAGGGATTATCGTCAGTGGTGCTAAAGTCGTTGCGACCAACTCCGCATTAACACACTATAACTTTATTGGTTTTGGCTCTGCACAAGTAATGGGAAATAACCCTGATTTTGCCCTGATGTTTGTTGCCCCAATGGACGCAGACGGTGTGAAATTAATCTCACGTGCATCTTATGAATTAGTGGCTGGCGCAACAGGCGCACCATTTGATTACCCGCTTTCAAGCCGTTTCGATGAAAATGATGCCATCTTGGTGATGGATCACGTGTTAATTCCATGGGAAAACGTCCTGATCTACCGTGACTTTGACCGTGCACGTAATTGGGCTGTTCAAGGTGGATTCGCACGTTTATTCCCATTACAAGCTTGTGTCCGCTTAGCGGTTAAATTAGACTTCATTACCGGATTGTTACAAAAAAGTTTAGAATGTACAGGTGTTATTGATTTCCGTGGTGTACAAGCAGATTTAGGTGAAGTGGTTGCGTGGCGTAACCTGTTCTGGTCCTTGACTGACGCAATGACTTCTGAAGCCAAAGCCTGGGAAGGCGGTGCATTCTTACCGGATACCCAAGCTATCCAAACTTATCGAGTTATGGCACCAATGGCTTACACCAAAATCAAGAATATCATTGAAAGTAACGTAACAAGTGGTTTGATTTATCTGCCATCAAGCGTTCGTGATATGAATAATCCAGAAATTGATAAGTATTTAGCGAAATATGTTCGCGGTTCGAACGGAATGGATCACGTTGAACGCATCAAGATCCTTAAATTAATGTGGGATGCGATTGGTAGTGAGTTTGGTGGGCGCCATGAACTGTATGAAATTAACTATGCAGGAAGCCAAGACGAAATTCGTCTGCAATGTCTGCGTCATGCACAAGGTTCTGGCAATATGAAAGCCATGACGGATATGGTTGATCGCTGCTTATCAGATTACGATCAACATGGATGGAAACGTCCACACCTGCATAACAACAATGATATTAATCAGTTAGATTCGCTGCTGAAATAATCGGCAGCAGGAGGTCAAAATGTCTTTAGAAAATGAACATCGCCTGCGTTTCAGAGATGCGATGGCAAGTCTTGGTGCAGCAGTCAATATCGTCACCACGGATGGGGCTGAAGGTCGCTGTGGAATTACAGCCACCGCAGTCTGTTCAGTTACAGATACGCCACCCACTTTGATGGTCTGTGTCAACCGCAACAGTGCAATGAATGCGGTTTTTCAAAAGAATGGCCGCCTGTGCGTGAACGTACTGAGCCATGACCAAGAAGAGTTAGCGTGCCATTTTGCTGGGATGAAAGGTTCCACAATGGAAGAGCGTTTTAGCTGGAATGTGTGGGAAAAAGGTCTCTTACAACAACCTCAACTAAAAGGTTCTCTTGCTAATTTAGAAGGTGAGATTACACAAGTGCAAGATATTGGTACGCACTCTGTCTACATGGTTGAAATGAAACAAATCATTGTTAACGATACTGGGCATGGTCTCGTTTACTTTAAACGTAAATTCCATCCTGTTATGCACCAAATACTTGAGCCAACCGCTTAATTGGTAAAGTATTTATATTAAATAGCCTCTTATATTTGAGGCTATTTTTTTATATCTCATCGTTTAGTCAAAATAATAGCTAGCAACAGACTTACTCCTCATAAAATGTTTCAGTCTGAAATTTTTTACGCATATAAATTATTAGTTATTTCGTATAATTTTTAAAGGATAGTGTTTTTCTGAAAAAAACAAATACTCCTTTAGCCTCCCACCTTTAAACATAACATGCGTAAACCAAAAGCCAACCATATGATTTTTAACGATTTTTAGAATTACACTAAATATGCTTAATTGACATAACATAAATAACAGGTATAAACTCAAATAATATAAATATTTTTCCTATAAATACAATCAATCTAAAAATGAACTATTTGATTAATAATCATATTAATTATGACAGTCATCAGGGGCTGTTATATACCGACGATATTAATGATGCCTTAAAGCTAACGACCACGCTAAATCGCTTGTTATTAGTCTTAGTGCAAAACAACCATGATATCGTTGACCGAGAAACAATATTACGCAGGGTTTGGGAGGAACATAACCAAGTCGTCTCTGATAATAACCTGAATAGTAGTGTGTCTGTACTACGACGCCATTTATCTTCCTTTTCTGATGAAGAAATTATCACAACAGTACCTAAAGTTGGGATTAAGTTTTCTGCTGACCTGAAAATTGAGAATGAGCGTGAGGAAATAAAGGATAATAATGACAAAGAATTGCTTACTACTGAGGTTGAACTAGGTTCTTCATCAAAAGTACCCGAAGGGACTCCCCCCCAAGCAAGCGAAAATAAAAAAAACTACATGCTGAATAACCGGTATGTTGAAATTTCACTTATTGGACTCATTATTTTTTGCTTATTATACCTATTTAAAAGTTATTTCTTTGCAAACCGAACAGAATATCCTGAAGTTGGTCGTATCGATCAATGCAGTATCCGCTACATTAATAGTTACCATAAACCCGATACAACAACCATCAGCTTTGCGACAATTCAAAATGAACTCACGAAATTAAACCTTGATTGTAAAAAGCCAGCAACTGTTTTTTATTATAATGTTGGTATCGTCGCGAATGATAAAAATTTATATGACAATTTCCTATTTTTGTCCTATTGCCCAACAGTACCGAAAGAGAGTGCAACTGTGAGCTGTGAGAATTTTTATGTCAAATAAATTATCACTAAGAATGCTTTTCTTGTCCATTATCTCTATAATTTTGGTTTTTATTAGCTTATATGTTCATCACATAATTAATACTCCTGTTATTCCCGATTGTCAGACAACTTTAAAAATAAATATCTCTGACCATCGTTCTACCTTAAAAGGATTTTACCTACTAAGTGTTATTCCTAATGAAAACAAACCTGACCAACATACGTTCATCATGAATGGAAGCATTAATGAAAATGGTAAAAACTATACTATTTCACGAAAATTTCTGATGAAACATGAATACTTAGGCGACCATTTTTTTTTACGTGTTGACAATATATTTATAGACCCAGGTGATCAGGCTCAAGGAAAAATCAATATTCGAGGAGTCCCTGAAATGAATCAACTTTATTTTTTAAAAATAAAAAAATTAACCGATACAAGTTATATTTTTGAAGAAAATTTCTCTCCACTTTTTATTTGCACTCTGTAAATTCAAAAAAAACCACAAAAGATGCATCAAATATTGATATTTTGATGCATTTTTTTATTTCTAAACATCTTCAACCTTAAAACACCTTAAAAGCACAAACATTAAACATTTCATAGCAAATTAAATTAGCATAAAAACATTAATAGACATTAAAAAAAACTAAATACCAAACTATAACTTTGAATTTAATTAAAATTAAAGAATTTTATTCCACTTTACACCTGAGAAGGATAAGATTTCCCCCGTCGAAATGACCCACGCTAAAAACGATTATGTTAAGCGTTCTGTGATTAGGACATTTGAAAATCCATTGATGGATACTGAACTTTATTCCTATGCCAGTACTTATATAAAGGCTTACTAGGGATCAAATATTTACTTATTTTTAAGGATGTAAGATATGAAATTAAATAAACTTTCTATTGCTGTTTTATTCGCTACTTCTGCTATTTCAACTTCTATCTTTGCTAGTGGTAATAGCGGTGAATTACATTTCAGCGGTCAAGTTGTTAATGCTCCATGTAATATTGAATCAGAGAGCACAAAACAAGAAGTTCCATTCGGTCAACTTTCTCGTGCATCTTTAGAAGCAGGTAATGCAGCAGAGAAAGATATCGCAATTAAATTAAAAGAATGTAATTTTGATGAGTTTAGCAAAGACACTGAAGGTAAGTGGGTTGCTGTTAAAGATATTAAAATTACCTTTGGTGGTAAAAACTATGTCGGTACTGATAAAGAATTCTTAGGGACTACTGGTACAGCTTCAAATATCGGTATTCAAATCAAAGATTTCAAATTTGATGAAGCCAAATCTGTTATGAATCAAATTCGTAATAAACAAGGTGAAAACGTTTTAGAATTTACTGCATTAGCTAAACGTGTTGATGGTACAACACCCGTTACCGAAGGTGAATTTAGTTCTATTGCTGATTTTAAAATCACATACGAGTAATTTTTTTAGGGGAGAGAATTCTCTCCCCATAAAAGGCTCATTATGAAAAAAAATACTTATCTATGGATTGCCTTATTATTTAGCTCGATTAACTCTAATGCGACTAGCTCTAACCTTGGACATATTCAAGATGGTCTTCGAGGTGAAACAGTAATGCAAGGTTATATCGTTGCGGCACCTTGTTCAATTGAAACTGATAGTCAATATCAATATATAAATTACGATTATATTTCTAACTATAGTATAGATAATATAGAAGATGAAAAATTAATGCGAAAACCTTTCTATATAAAATTAAATAACTGTATTAGTGAATATGATAGCAGTAATCATAAAGGTATTAAAATTCGTTTTTTTGCACCACAAGATACGTATTCTAATGCAATAAAACTATCAGGCCCTAAGCCTGGGATTGTTCTATATATATACGATATTAACAATAATTTATTAATACCAAATAAGCTCTATTCTATTTCTAATAACTATGTTTATTTTGATAAAAAAAGTAAAGAGAGCTTTTTAAAATATGAAACAGAATTGGGTGCAAGTAATAACGAAATTACACCTGGCGATTACTTTACCACAATTAAATTCAACGTTACTTACGATTAGTAAATAAACTCATAATTAATTTGATGAAAAAATCATGGTTAAATTTAATATTTACTCTTACATCATTGTGACTTCTTTTGTATCGTCAATCTCTTCGTTAGCCTATGCTGTCGAATTTAATACCGATATGTTAGATACGGAAGACACTCAAAATATTGACTTTAGCCAATTTTCTCAGGCTGGATTTATCATGCCTGGTATTTATCATTTAACCCTCAAAGTCAATAATGAGAGTATGGGTAGTGCGCAAGATATCACTGTGATAGCGCCACAATCCCAAAACAATAATTTATTCGATACCGTTTGTGTTCCCGTTAATATTCTTGATCGTTTAGGGCTTACTCCAGACGCAATTAAATTAATTAAATATCGTGATGAGGGTAAATGCCTTGATTTATCTCCGCTTGAAGGTGCTTCATTAAATGTAGATTTATCAACATTAACGCTATCCATTTTAATTCCACAAAGCTATTTAGAATATACCGATCCAAGTTGGGTTCCTCCTTCACGTTGGGAAGAAGGTGTAAATGGATTTTTATTAGATTACAACCTAACAGGTTCTTTAACGCGTCGGAATTCAGGTTCACGAGAATCGTACCTTTCTGCTAACGGAACAACAGGGCTTAACTTTGGTGCATGGCGTTTACGCGGTGATTACCAAGCAAACTACCGAAAATCGACAGGAAGTTTCGAAAACCAATATAGTGATGCCACATTTAGCCGATTATTTGCATATCGCTCAATAAAATCTATTGCATCTATTTTAACGTTAGGTGAGAACTACTTTTATTCTGCTATTTTTGATTCTTGGCAGTACACCGGGGTATCTCTTGAAACCGATGAAAATATGATGCCCCCTAAATTAACGGGTTATGCACCAGAGATTATTGGTATTGCTCAAACTAATGCCACGGTTATTGTCAAAAGCCATAACCGTATAGTTTTAGAAACAACCGTACCTGCTGGCCCCTTTCGTATCCAGACACTAGATAGTTCCATTCGTGGAACATTAGATGTGACTGTGCGAGAAGAAAATGGTGAAGAGCAACAATTTAGCATTACCACTGCAGCATTACCCTACTTAACGAGACCAGGGCAAATCCGCTATAAATTTGCAGCGGGTAAACCGCGTTTTAATGGCCGCCAGCTCGAAGGTGATTTAACTGCGTCGGGAGAACTCTCTTACGGGTTAAATAACTTTTGGTCTATCTATGGGGGATCCGTTTTATCAAAAAATTATCAGGCATTTTCAGCAGGCTTTGGCCGTGACCTGTTTTCATTCGGTAGCCTTTCGTTCGATGCGACTCAGTCACATGCTCAATTACTTGATAAAACATTAACTGGCCGAAGTTATCGACTTAGTTATTCAAAATCATTTGATGAAGCCAGAACTGACATTACATTCGCAGGGTATCGTTTCTCTGATGAAACCTATCGCTCTTTGCAACAAACGTTGGATGAACGACGTACGGGTAATGAAAGTCAAGCTCAAAAAGAAAGCTATCAAGTTAATATTAATAAATATTTTGATGATTTCTCATTGGGTGGAAACTATCAATATAATACTTATTGGAATAGTGAAACAGAAGAACAATACAGCTTATACCTAAGTACTCTTTTAAATTGGGCGGCTATTGGGCTCAAAAATATTAACCTGACAGCGTCTGCAACTCGTTCAAAAAGAGCAGGATATCAAGATGATGCGATCAGCTTATATTTCACTATTCCTTTAAGTCAAGGAAGTAGCATCAGCTTTTCTGAAGGTTATACCCGAAACCAAAATGGTCAACACAGCTCAACACATAATATCGGCTATAGCGGATACAGTGAGCAGCGCAATTATAACTTAAATGTCGGTTATCAAACAGGAAGCCATCAGGATGACCAAACCAGCTTTAGTGGTTATTTAAACCAAAATCTTCCTTATGCCTCTATTTCAGGAAACGCAAGTTATGTCCCGAACGAATATCACAGTGTTGGGGGATCAATTAATGGTGGGATTACCTTAATTAAAGAAGGTATTGCCATGCACCAAGCCGCTTATGGCGGTACTCGACTCGTTGTAGAAACACCTGGAGCAGCTAACGTTCCTCTGAGTGGTGGCGTTTATCAAACTAATCACTTTGGACTCGCTGTATTGCCAAATGTGAGTAGTTATCGGAAAACCAGTGCATCTATTAATACCAGTAAATTACCAAAAGATGTTGAAGCATTAGAGACTGTCACCGATGCGACTTTGACTCGTGGAGCAATCGGATATCGTCGCCTCAACGTTATTCAAGGTGAAAAAACGTTTGCTCGCTTAAAACTGGCTGATGACACTTATCCACCTTTTGGCGCTAGTGTACGTAATAGCAACAATATTGAACTCGGAATTGTTGGTGAACAAGGTATTACGTGGATTGTTGGTATCCAACCTAAAGACTTACTCAATCTCTATTGGGGAAATAAACACCAGTGTAGTGCCCGTGTGCCTGACGTGATTAATCCTCAGGAGATTTACCCAACTATTATTTGCCGTTAATAAGAGAACTAAGATGAAATTGAATTCCCCTTTTTTATTACTTACTAGCGTATTCACGCTGACTATGAGCGTAATTTCTGTTACGAATGCCGCGGTTACACTTGATCGTACTCGTATAATTTTCGATGGAAATCAGTCGTCTATTAATATTACGATCCGTAATGATAACCCTGAGCTACCTTATTTAGCCCAGTCGTGGCTGGAAAATGCGTTAGAACAAAAATTGGAAACAGGCCCTATTATTGCCACTCCGCCGATTCAGCGCATGGAGCCCAAATCAACTAGCCTAGTTCGCCTAAGCACCGCACCTGACATTACAAAGTTACCGCAAGACAGGGAATCCCTGTTTTATTACAACCTGCGTGAAATCCCGCCTAAATCATCAGAAGCGGGTGTGTTGCAAATTGCATTACAGAGCCGTGTAAAACTATTTTATCGCCCTGAAAACATTGTTGCACAAAGCAAAACAGATTGGACGAAACATATAACATTAACAACAACATCATCGGGCTATACATTAAATAATCCAACACCATTTTATTTAACTGTAATTGGTTTAGGGAACAGCCAAAAACAATCTGAAGAAAGTGATTTTGACGCGGTTATGGTACCACCAAAATCTAATCAACCGATTAAATCCTCCAAATTTTCAACACCTTATCTTACATATATCAATGATTATGGTGGAAAGCCTTCACTTGCTTTCAAATGCCAAGCTTCAAAGTGCAGTGTGACGGAATAATGAGTAAAAAATAGATAGGAGCAGAACAATGAAATTGAATTACCTAGCACTATGGGCTTTTGCTATACCTATTTTTGCTGAATCTGCTGTGCCTGTGACAACAGGCACAATATATGTCAATGCGCGTATTGTTACTGCTCCTTGTCTACCTAATATCTCATTAAAATTAAATGAAAGTACTTTAATTGCAGCAACCTATAGCGTGGAAATGCATTTTTCTCATTGTAGCAAGTCAATACAAAAGCAAGCTTGGGTACCGTTTACACTGAAATTAGGCAATAACCAATATGTGCTAACACAACCACTACGCAATAACACCATTTTATTCTCTATTCCTGCTAGTAATAAGATGCAACGTGTGGAGATAAATTATGACTAGATACTCAACATTATTATTTAGCTTTTTATTCCTAACATGGAATACCAGCTTTGCCAATAGCCTAACCGTTTACTTTGAGGGTGTGCTAGTGCCGCTTGGCTGTCGACTGAGTGATGATGATACACAAAAAAAAATATATCTTTCTGGGCTACGCTTTTCTTCAATCGAAACATTAGGACGTTCAGATATGCAGCCATTTAAATTGGATATCATGGACTGTTCTGCAATGGCTTTGAATAAAACGATCAAAATAACGTTAAACACCCAAAATATTGAAACACATAATGGTATTAATTATTTAAAAACCACAGGTGAATCTAATGTTTTATTAGCTCTGACTGATAGTCGTGGTAAAGAACTGGCGCTTAATACAACAATTGATGTCAGCACAGTTACTGAATCAGGTAAAGGATCCGTTAATACACTTTTATTTGGTGTTTATGCTCAAAAACCCTTTAGTACTCGTTTAAAAACAGGGGGGTTTTCCTCAACTGTTACTTTTAATCTTGATTATCAATAAGGAGAATTGAAATGAAATTCATTTGTTTTTCATTCCCTTTAATTAGCTTATTAGTTTCCTTAGGTACTCAAGCGGATGTACTAATTTCTCTTTCTGCTAAATTGGTTCGACCGCCATGTGTACTTACTGCAGAAAATGGTGAAAAAGAATTAGTCATTAATTTTCGAGAGGTAGCGCTAGATAGACTAACTGAAGAAAAGCAGTCCTTTGGTATTCTCATTAAACAATGTGAACTTCGAAAAAATTTACAAGTTTACCTATCACCTAGAGAAGGAAGCACTCTGATAATAAACAATGAAACCGTGCTTGCGACCTCTATTAATGGATTGGGAATTCGTTTTTCAGAAGAAAATAAAAGTAATGCGCTCAACCTTAATAAATGGGAAAGGATTGCTCCATCCGTAAGTGGTGATACAGGGAAAGTTGTTATCCAATCACAATTAGTCACTAATCAAGCTATTGAAAATCTCACTGCAGGGCCGTTTAGTGCCGCTTTATCAGTGATGGTTGATTATCTGTAATATTGGGAAGTCTTTATGAAAAATATAAAAATATATTCACCATTACTTTTGTTACTCCTCTTAGTTAGCTTAAATTCCTATAGTGCGACCCGCTATTCAGGAAGTGGTGGTGGTTATAAAATGAGCTTAGTATCTAACAACTCCGTTGTTTCTAACACCCCAGCAATTGGAAGTGATAACAATAAATATTTTTTAATCGCTCCAGCAAATAGCTCCGGTATTGTTATTAATGAAAGCACATCTCAGCCTTATGGCTCTGTATATTGTACTGTGAACTTCTTACAAGGTAATTATTCCGCTGGTCTTTCTTGGAGCTACGCCTATCACCGTGTCTTTGCTTATATGCCAGAGGCAGGCTTTACTATTGGTGGGCTGACCGCATATAAAATAAACAACAATACATTTTTTACTCTTTATTCTGAGAATGGAATAACCAGTGGCTGGCGAAATATTTCAGGGAGAGGATGTTCTAATGAAGAAATGGGGCCATTAGCAACATCATTTTTTACTGTCCATTTTCCTTTTACCGTTAGAGTTTATGTCAAAGATATTCCTGTTGATGGAAAAATTGTTATTCCAAATGCAATGATCGCAGGTTATACACGATTATTCCAAGACTATGGAACACCAGATATTTATGTACCTATTGATAAAGCCACCGTTAAATTAGACCTCACAACATCGGTTATCAATTATCCATCAAATTGCCGTTCTAGTATTGATAATTTAAATATTGATCACAAAACATTGGATGCTTATGAATTTAATAGTAAAGAAACTCGTACTGTTACCTATACATGCGATAGAGTGCAGCCAGTTAAAGTAAAATTAACTTTAGACTATGCCACAGACAGCGATC
The DNA here is from genome assembly GCF_028481645.1 of Providencia sp. PROV141. Classification (NCBI taxonomy): domain Bacteria; kingdom Pseudomonadati; phylum Pseudomonadota; class Gammaproteobacteria; order Enterobacterales; family Morganellaceae; genus Providencia; species Providencia sp. PROV141. The sequence goes on from NZ_JAMPPR010000021.1 coordinate 33,116, forward strand.
CACAAAAAAGACTCCCTTTAAAATCAGGAAATAATACTATTTATTCTGAGCTTACAATTTATGATGAACAAAATAATCAAAGTGGAAAAACATTTGAAACAACAATTGATAAAGTAAAAAACATTATGATTGAAAGTAAAGTTTCTGGTTATGACGCCGAACCAGGAGACTACAAAGGTAATGCTTGGTTAATCGCCACATTTATTTAATTTAGCGGTAATTGTACTATGATAATAATATCCCGCGCACTATTTATTGGTATCTTTATTGTTTGGCACCTTGCTAGTCTTATTTATATCGATAGCCTAGGAAGCCTAAGACAATCATTACCACAAAACATTATTAGTTGGTTATCTATTTCCTTGACAATATCTATTATTGCATTTACTGTTTTCTATCGGAAAATTAAAATAATCATTACATTACCTGCTATTTGCTACTGTTTCTCTTTAGCCATTCTAATGATGGGGTTAATATCTTATCAGGGAGAAAATAATAGCATTGATTTTTGGTATTGTTCTGGTATTACTGTTGGCGTATTACTCTATATTGCAGGGTTACAAGTGAGAAAAAAATGGTTAATACAATCATTTTGTATTTACTGTTATATCACTATTAGTGTAGCTCAAGCCTTTATCACTGCATATCAATATATATTTGAAGCCGATATTTTTTATCTTGCCTCTGGTATGAGGTCAAATGGATTATCACAACAAGTCAATATATTATCAGTTAACATGGCGGCTGCATGCTTATTATCTCTAATGACTCTTGTATTATCACAATTTTCGTTATTATCTGAACGCTATGAAAAAATTAGGGTTGTATTACTTGGAACTTGTATTTTATTTTTCACATTAACTTTAGTTGTTCTGCAGTCTGTTATTGCTTGGCTAAGCTTTACTGTTTGTGCATTTATTTTTATTTGCCTTTTTTACAAGAAAAACCCTCTACGTGTTAGCTCTAGCTATTTTATTATTGCTGTAGCAATTTTCATTGGAATTTATCTAATAAGGCTATGCCCTCAGTACATTGCAACTGACATTATGAACCAATTCCATTTAAAACAAATGTTGCGTTTTTCTATTACTTTATTCTTAGAGAAACCTTATGATGCATGGGAGCAGTCTTTTTTATTTGAAAATAGTTATGAAAGAACAGCAATTCCTTTTTTCAGCCCTAAAATGTATATTGTTCCTCATCCACATAATGAAATATTACTCTGGCTGATGACTGGAGGTTTCACTAATTTGATATTTTTATCTTTATTATTAACCGGAGGTATCTATGTCGTATTTCAATCTTTTATAAAATATAAAATTAACGGAAATGGTTACCCATTGGCAATCATTCTATCAATAACCCCTATTATTATACATAATCATGTTGAATACCCTTTTTTACTTTCCGTATTACATTGGGGGATCGTCATATTATTTCTATCATTCTCAGATGCCGCTTTCGCATTAGAAGAACAATCCCTATTTTATATTAATAAGCAACTCTCTTATTTATTCAGCTTTATTATATTTATTATTGGATTGGGCGTTTTTATTATTGGTTTATTTCTATTTAATGGAGAAAAATCTTTTTATGCACAGGGTAGTTATCATAACGAAAGCATAGCAATTCGAGTATCGAGTTCAATTAGCTTAGAAAAAAATAACGTATAAAAAAACATAAATAAACCTTATTTTCACTCAAGTAGTGTTATATTAATCAGGACAGTATTATGAGAATATATCAAACTGAAATTTCAAACACCTATATAGGACTACAACTTCGTAAGCGCCGCTTACAAATGGGCTGGACAGCACACACTTTAGGGAAAAAGTCGGGATTAAGCCAACAGCAAATTTCCCGTTATGAACGCGGTACGCAGAATTTTACGATTCATCGACTATGTATATTTGCTAATGTACTGCAGTGTGACCTAGATTATTTTCTTGAACAAAATATCTATGAGAACCATGCCCTTGTCGATATAAACCTTTAAGCACTGTTTAAGCAGTAAAATCTGATTTTGTCATAAAGCAAGATCAGATTTTCTTTATTCTAACCTCACTTTCATTCTTTTCTGATTGCATAAGCGATAAGGCTCTTATATTTTTAACTCAAATCACTGATCACGGGTTAAAAGGTACCAATATGACCATCACACTTATCGTTGTATTTGTTTTACTCTTATTGGCCATAGGTTGGGGGATCTCTATCTATAACCGCCTGATCAATACCCGTAATCAAGTCAGCAATCAATTTGCCAATATTGATGTTATTTTAAAGCAAAGAGCAGAGCAGATTCCGCAGCTAGTCACTATTACAGAAAAAGCGATGGAACATGAAAAAACGTTATTTACCTCATTAAGTGATGCGCGCCAACGCTATTTCAATGCCCAAAATATGAATGAAAAAATTGCGGCATCGAATGAAATGAACCGCGCACTGGTTAACCTTGTAGCCATTGCAGAAAATTATCCTACCCTCATTTCTGGTGAGCAATTTACCCAATTACAAATCGCTTTAAGTGACGTTGAAAATAAAATAGCCCAACGACGCGAAGGCTTTAACGATGCAACAACCGAATACAATACCGCCATACAAATGTTCCCTGATAGCCTAATTGCCAATGCCTTTCGTTTTTCAGCACTGCCATTACTTGATATTTCTGAAGATGAAAAAAAATATCAAGGCGTCCAGTTTAAATAATGTCAGCCTAAAGGTATTAATGCGTGAATATGTATTTTTTACTCGGAGCCGCCATTGGTGCTTTCATTTTATTTATCGATAACAAGTTCTCGGTAAATAAAAAAGTAAACTGGGGGATCATTCCTTTTATCAGTGTTGCTTGTGGCATGTGGGACTCACTGTCCCCTTCTACCCGAGATTATGTCAGTATCATTTATTATGTCGTTGTACTGGTCATCACCTTTTTTATTACTCGTAGTGTCGTCAATTCTAGCAAAGTAGCCTATCAACGTTACCAGCGCTTACAAAATGAAGGCTCATCAAAGTTTAGTGCGTTTCTTAGAGTCCTTGTGGGAATGCTGATCGCCACTTGCCTATTTGCTGGGTTCTTTATCGACATGCGCGTATTTTTTATCGCATTTGTCTTAGCCTTCGTATTTAAAGCAATTGAAAATACACCAACCAAGCGCTTCTTAAAATTCCAGAAAAACTTAGCCACCTCTAAAATACGCTCAATGGCGATGGGACTTGTGGAAGTTGAAGGGAAAATCACGGCGGGCACGTCCATTAAAAGCCAGCTAGGTAATAAAACCTGCTATGGCTCCTTTTATTTTGAATATTCCATATCAAAAGATAAAGACGGTAAAAAAAGCTATACCTTACAAAGTAGTAAGTGCAACATGCACAGCTTTACCCTAACGGATGATACGGGCTCTGTTAAGGTAGAATGTGACCCTGATTATTTCGTTTACCCGGGCTTAGAGCCGCATATGGATGTTGAAAGCGGTAATCGCCGTTACACAGAGTATTTACTTGAAGCAAACCGCAGTTATTTATTAATTGGTACAGCAGACGCTAACGAAAAAGGCGAACCGATTATTATACGTAAAGCACCTCATATGTTATTAGGCATCTCCCCCTCGGACTATGTCGTTCGTTGGAACAAAACGGGTCCATTACGTCGAAACTTAGCCATTACCGCCATGATTGCACTTCTACTGATTGGTGTCATTTTAGTGACCCCAATGGATTACCAAAATGGCCAGCTAAATATGCATTTCGACCAGATCGCATTATTTGATGGCGATGAATAACATGGAAAAACTTATTTTTTTCATCATCATCGCTGTTATTAGCTATATTTTTATACGCTATCTTATTAATATTTATAATAATATTGTATTTTTAAAAAACAATTGCCATAAAGCGTTTGCTAATATTGATGTATTGCTAAAGAAGCAAGTTGAATTAGTGCCAGTATTAACTCACGTTGCAGATAAAGCGATGGCACATGAAAAGCAGCTATTTAGTGAATTGATTGCCAGCCGCCAGCGTTATTTATCCAGCAGCGCAATCGAAACCAAAGTCGATATTGCGAATCAACTGCCAGCGAAAATAAAGCCACTGATCGCGGTTGCAGAAAACTACCCAACACTAATTAGTAAAGCAGTCCTATTGGAATTACAAACCCAAGTAAAACATATTGAAGACCAAATTGCAGACCGACGTGAGTTTTTCAACCAAACCGTCACTCTCTACAATACGGATATTCATGTTTTCCCTAATCTGATTTTTGCCCGATTATTTCGTTTTAAAGATATCCCCCTACTCTACTCTAAATAATTTGAGTTGCAGGTAGGCGACAAAGGAAGATAGGCCGATGAGCATACACGAGTATGTGATTCGGCTAGCTGAGTGTAGTCAACACCCTTGCAACTTGAAGTATGGCGAGTATATAGCAAACAGGAGCGTTTATAATGATAAGTATCCCTTTCTCTTGGTTTGGTTTCACGAATTGGCTCATTGAACAAGAGGCAGGGCTTATCATTATGTTTGCGACATTCGGTACACTACTTTTAACTGTTGCCGTCCTGATCATCCTCAATATATTCGGCTTAAAAAAGTACTCGCTCTATATTGCAGGTGCTTTATTTTGTTCTGTTTTCATTAGTATGATGGTCATGATACCACTGTTGCTCCTTTTCAGTATCGAGAACTCAATTAAGTTACAGCTTGTTTGGCTGGTGATCGTTGCCAGTTGCTTAATTTCATTTTTAAGCAACCGACACTATTTAGATATCTACTTCAATTCCATTGCAAAGAAAGTGAATAAAGAAGTCAAAAAACAAAATAAGAAACGTAAAAAGTAGTACCGGATCTATTTATCTTAAACTCGCTCTGTTTCTAATCGCTGCATATAGCGGTAATGTGAAAATGTCACTAACAGCGCAATAAAGGCAATTAATGCCCCTAATATAAACCCACCGGAATAGCCTACCACTGCGGTTAAACCGACAAGCATCATCGAACTGGCTAATTCACCAATATCACGGGTACTTTGTACTGCAGTCATATCCGTTCCTGCTTGCTGATAGCGCGATGCAAATTGCATCCCAGCCGTCATTATTGCAACTGATGTGATCCCCGCAGATAACGAACCAAATGTAATACACAGTGCAACTAAAGAAATAGAAACACCATTAACAGATTGCAACAGCCATAACAACGAAGATAACAAAGCAAATAACAGACCAAATGAGAAAGCGCGCCACACACCGATTTTACCGATTAACCACGCTCCACCACCACAGCCCAGTACTAATGTGACCACCCCCCCTGCCATGCCCATTTTACCAATTTGCGCTAATGACCACCCCGCATCATTTAGGAATAGTTTGGCTAAACCAAAACCGGAAACAGCCGTCACCGCAGAAAGCAAAGTTAATAACAATAAACGCGGAGCACCACGGCGTTTTACGGTTTTTAATAGGCTCGCTTTCTCGTTCATTTCCTGTGTTATTGATGGCGTTTTTAATGGACACACACTAATAAACAATAAACTGAGTAACGGCACGCAGGCTAAAACGCCCAAAGCAAAATGTTGGCCTAAACTTTCACTCATGATCATCAACCCTGCGCCACCAATAAAAAAGCCCGCCATCACCCCTGCTATCTGTACTGCATTGATCTTTGATAACATTGTGCCACTGACCTGCTCCGCAGCCATACCATCTGTTGCAATATCTTGGGTAGCACTAGCAAGGGAAGCAGCAAACAACAATGCAATGCAGGGTAAAGCATTCTCAACCGATAACCCGATGGTGCTTAGTGCGAACATCGTTATCGTGACAATAATTTGCATTGGAATAATCCAACTTTTACGGCGACCTAAACGGTTCCCCCAATGGTTATCAACAAACGAAGCCCATAAAAATTTCACCACCCATGGCAAACCAACTAATGGCAAAAATGCTAACGCTTTCAGTTCGCCTCCGTCATGGCGTAAAAAAGTAGGCAACGCATCCATTGCTATCCCCATCGGTATCCCTTGCGCAAGATAAAGTAACCCCAACGTCACCACTAACTGTTTATTTTGTAATAGATCTTTCATACTCACTCCGCGCACGTTTTGCTGTGCCTGACAATTTTCGACAACCGAATAAAATACATAAAAGCCCTATTCCGCCACATAACAAAACGAGATTGATACGAGAAAAAGGCAACGAACTAAACAAATAGGAGGCTATAAATACGGATAGCAACAAAACAGCAGAGAATAAAAGGCATACCTGCAAGCTCAACTGTGCATTTTTGCAGAGTAAACTCGCTATACAGGCTATCCCCCAGCCCAAAAAAAAGTGTATTGGTAGCAAAGCAGTGAACCATGGCACTGCCGCTAATAGTGCACATGCGGACAACAGCAATCCACCACAACTGCCCACAATGAACCTTGCCGCTAGGCTATGATTTCTTTTCCAACACCACATAGCTAGGCCAACAGAAACCAATATCAGCCCACTCACCCCTGCAGTAAAATGCAGATAACTCAATGTATTACTTATTTTAGGTAACCATTGATATTGCCCATAATGCAAAGGTTGGATGGCGATAAAAGCACGTGTCCAAATACCTTGCTGTGCAGAATCCCGCACTGCAACTAACTGGCGCTTTTTACTATCAAATTGATATTGTTCGAAGTTAGAGGTAGATAACTGTCCATTACGCATACCGCCAATCACCCACGTATCACCTTGCTTGAACAAGGTTTGAGGTATAAAGCTAGGGACTGTTTGCTGTAATGCACTGATTGCCGCAGTAATCGAGCTTTCAGCCACGAGAACTGGTGTTTTCAGTGGCTTAAACTCGCCCATCAAGGTTTTCATGATAATTTGTGGATTATCTGGTGCAGCCCTTTCACCAAGAGAAACCGTTCCTAGCGCCCCTAGTCCTGATAATGCTCCAGTAAACGCAAATAAAACCAGCCACGGATAACACCATAGGCCAAGCCAGCTATGTAAATCATGGAGAAACACTCTCAAGTGTGTAACGCGCGGCAAGCGCACCATTGTGGATATTCTGCGGCGTTGTATCACTAGCCCTGTGATTAACAAAACGGCGAATGCAAAACCAAATAAACTGATAAAAACTCGCCCAGGAAAATCCATAAATAAGTTTTTATGTAATGTTACTAGCCACATTGTCGGGCTGTTTAAGGCAACCAATTCACCGTTAATCGCGCTATAGCTTAATTCACATCTTCCCATACCTTGGCAAAAAGTGATCTCAGGATTATGCGGCTCAGGCAGTTGGATCATGGTTGCACTTGGCTGTAACGCAAGGAGCTGTTCGAGTGGTAATAACTCACCTGAGAGTGGCACATTGTTCCACCATAACCGCAATGCATCACTACCTAAGCTCCAACACCCCGTGAATAGGATCACAAACAGAAAAACGCCAAATAGCGCCCCCGCACTGCGATGTAATTGGTCTAAACGACGAGTGAGAGGCGGTTTATGCTTCATACCCACCCCGCCATCATTAAAAAAAGCGGCAATAGCCACCAGCTATAGCTACGTACTAATAATTTTCGCCAATTTAGTGCACTGAAGTTATAAACCAATAATCCCATCGTGGTGATAACGCTTAGAAATATGGCTCCATATAAGCGTTCGAGCGGATCTACTGATGGATAAAAACGTGCTATCAACATCGATAGCACGATCCCACCGATCAACGTGCCAATAACTGCTAGGCAACTCACTAATTTCATTAGAAATCAGCCTTCAATGTAAACATTACATTACGTGGATCACCATAGCGGTTATTCCATTGTGGAGAGAAGAGTCCTGAGTAATAACGACGGTCGAACAAGTTATTAACATTAACCGCTGCCGTCCATGTTTCATCGATTTGGTAGCCTAAACGTGCGTTAAAAATCGCATAACCGCCTTGGCGTAAAGTCACATTACCGTTACTTGTACTGTATGCACTTTGAGCTTGCATACCACCACCCAAGCTCCATTTGCGCTCATTCCAAGGCAAGTCATAGTTCGACCAAACTCGCAACATATGTCGCGGGGTCAATGTGTTATAGGACTCGCCTTTGTTCTGGCTGTCATCACGATATTTGGTATCCGTATAGGTGTAACCCACTGATACATCCCAGAAAGGTGTTAGATAGCCAATCCCTTCCAATTCAAATCCTTGACTACGTACTTTCCCACCGCTGATAAAGTAATTATTAAACCCGCCGGTCGGGTGTGCAGGGTCAATTTGTGGGTTATTTTTAATATCAATTTGGTAAATAGCACCTGATAGATTTAATCCGCCATTGAATAGTGCGCCTTTGACACCCGTTTCAAGCGTTTTCCCTTCAACAGGTTTGAGCATTTTTCCGCTCCACGTTTTCCCTGTTTGTGGCTGATAAACTGTTGAATAGCTGCTATACCATGACCATTGCGGCGTAAAATCCCAAATCACACCACCGTAGGGAGTAAGGCGGCCATTTTCAGTGAAGTTTGCTGTTGGTGTTTTCACATCCCACCAGCTATCACGCACCCCCGCAATAACAGTAACAGGTTCGATCACTTTGATACGTCCCATCCCGTATAGACCCTTTTGTGTCGTTTTGGTTGGCCCTGCGGAGCTATAAGCGCCAACATTAGGTTTTGGTACACTGTGAGGGTCCCAACGATACACATTCACTGGCACATTTAAGGCGGGGTCTAAATCTGCGCTATATTGCTTTTCACTAGCATGAGAATAACTTGCACCGACAACCACATCATGGGTTAACCCCCATGCGTCTACTTTACCGTTTAAACTGGTATCTAAGCTGGTTTGTTCGTTACGGAATTTATACGCTCCCCCCATTAACATTGCGCCATCACCAGTTACAGGGTCGATATTTCCCCATGCTCCTGCGTACAATAATCGGGCATTTACATGTTGATACTCTGCGTTAAGCTTATATTGCCAATCATCATTGATTTTATGTTCAATACCCGCAAATGAACGGGAGGTGTCCCACTTGAAGCGGTCCCAATCCACATCTAAATAGGTTTTACGCGGTAGATGTAAATCACTGCCATCTTTACCGAAAGGAACACCCGCCATATTGGTAACAGAATCAATCGTTTGGAATTGTGCCCCCATACGCAGTAAAGTATCTGGGGTAATATCGATGTCAACAGTACCGTACATCAACCGTGTTTGTTGGTCAGAAACATCATAAAAATAGTCTTTATCTTCCCATGCCATGACAAACCGCCCACGCACTGAACCTGATTGATTCAGTAATCCCCCAACGTCCACCTCTCCACGATAACGATTCCAACTTCCCGCACTTAAACTGAACTTGGCCATATTTTCTTTTGGCGCATGTTTTCTTACCATATTGACAGTTGCGGCGGGGTTTCCCATACCATGTAAAAGGCCGTTCGACCCACGAAGAATTTCAACCCGCTCATATACCGCCATATCTTGAGGAGAACTAGCCATGTTTCCTAATAGCGCTGGCACACCATCAATTTCAAATGAGTCAATCTGGAAGCCACGCACATAATAAGCCGTTGTTAACTTCACATAGGGCGCACTGGTTACCCCTGTTGCACGTTGCATTACATCATCAAGCGTTTGTAGGTTTTGTTTTTCAATTTGCTCTCTATCAATCACGCTAACAGATTGCGCCACTTCCCGTGGTTTAAGAGCCATTTTGCCAAGTGTTGTCACCCCCGGTGCAACATAGTCATCATCAGTCTCTGAGGATGCGGTCACTTGTATAACATCCTGTTTCGGTTGCATAGGTGCTGCATTCACCATCGCAGACCAACTCACTGTTGCACACAAAAGGGCACAAGGTGTTAAGCGGAATTTTCCGCGTGACTTAATGTTATAAACGGACAGCATTTCCCACCCTAAAAAAGTTAAATGATAATTGTTATCAATTTAACAATTAATGTGATGGGATACTTTCGACCGCCGGAATTTGTCTATCGTTATCCGGCGTACACACTGTTATTTTTTGAGTTGATTAGGTGAAATACCAAAGCGTTTGCGAAATGCAACGGAGAAATGAGCGGGGGTATAGCCGACTTGGTAAGCCACTGTTGAGATATTTGCATCATTCATACTCAATAGTTGGAAAGCTGTTTCCAAGCGGGTCTCCTGCAACCAGCCATAAATACTATTGCCAAATAATTGGCGAAAGCCTTGCGTGAGTTTACGGGTATTGACCCCTAACCGTTTAGCTAATTCATCTAAACTGGGTGGAGATTCCATTTCCTGAATCAATATAGTTTTTGCCATATGCAAGATATCAATATCTCTCTGGCGCAATACGCTAATAACAGGCGTATTTGTATGAGATAGCGAATGATGTAAGCATAGTGCCGTAATTTCAGACACTTTAGCGCTCAAATAGAGTTGGCGTAATGACGAATGAGTCGGGCAAGCAAATAACTGATGAGTGATCGCCAGTACACTCGGTGGAATAACCAACTGTAATAGCTTTGGGGAACGAGGATGATAGCAAGTATCTGGTAAACTTAATTGTTGCATTTCCAACCATTCAGGAGAAATATCTATCATGGTGTATTTCATGGTTTGCTGACCATAAAATTGATTATTCAATAGATAATTTTGCGGACTGCTCGATAAAATCAAAGAAGGTGAATTGACCTCAACATTTTGTCCCGCACTACTACGGCAACCCATTGCCCCTTGATGGATAGCCACAATTTTGAGCCCAGCGGCTTGTTCTTCTTCAATACCTAAATCACGGTTAATCAGAAACTCACCGCGGCGGATCCGGATAAATTCACCAACAGATTGTTCTTCACGGGCTGAATGTGCTTGTGTGAATTTATCTTCAATACGCTGCTGCATAGGGCTCTTACCTAGACGAATAAATAAACAGTTATAGTGGCAAAAAAACACAAAGATAACAATAATTATCATTCGCAATAAACAAAGAGGAGATTAATTATCTTAAATTGAAGATTTGACTATAGCTTTTAGGGTTCAAACGCAAATAAAGAATCAATGTTACTAATACAAAGACCACATGCATTGCCCATACCCATGTAAAACCCTGACTGACTTGATGCAACCAAGCCGCCGCTAATGGCCCAAATGCCGCAATAATAAAGCCACCAGCCTGCATTAACGAAGTCAATGCGCCTGCGCTGACGGGATGAGGCAGATGATCTAAAGCGGTAATAATACTAAGTGCAAAGCAGCCGCCTAACCCCATACCTAATAGTGCCACCCACAAAAGTGGCACATCGCTAGCAAACAGCATCAGACCAGAAAAACCAAGTGCTTGGCAACTGAGCGTAATAATCAGCCAAAAGCGACGATCAATATTATGCGAAGCAAATACAGGGATCATTAGCGCAGATAACGCCTGAAACACCGTTAATATGGCAACAAACGTGCCACTTTGTGCAGCACTCATTCCCTGCTCTTGGAAAAAAGGTGCCAACCAAGTCACTACGGTACCATAACCCGCATTAATCAGCCCAAAACCTGCCATCAACAACCATGCTCTCGGCTTTCGTAAGAACGTCAATACTGAGATCGATTCCACTTTTGAACTCCGCTCTGTATGTACATTCGCCCAAATAGCCAACAACGCGAGCAAAGCTGGGAAGGCAAGCCATGCTAAAGCACTCTGCCAGTGGCCTGTTATTTTCTCAACCAAAGGCGTTAGCTGTGCACCAATTGCTCCCCCCGCCATTAACGTGGCTGAATACAAACCTGTCATCATCGCCATTTTTTGGGGGAAATTCGCTTTAATGAGCCCAGGAAATACCGACTGAATATAAGCCGCACCCACACCGCATAAAAAAGCGGTTAATAATAAAGCCGCACCATCAACAACAAAGTAACGAGCAAGTGAACCGACTAGCAGTAATAGCATTGCAGTACTGAGCCCCGCACGTTCGCCTATACGTTGGTTTAACATCGGCACAACCAATGCCCCAACCCCCATCAACAACATGGGTAACAACGTTAAAAGCGAAATGCTTTGATAACTCATCCCTGTCGTTTGAATGATATTGTCGATAACGGGCCCTGGGCCCGTCATAAAGGGCCGTAAATTCAACCCGACTAAGACAATGGTTAGTATCAACGCCAACGAAGATGGGGCTGTTTTACTCATTTAGATTGTCGTTCCCACCACTGTTGGTACAGGGTACTGCGCGTTTCATCATTAGGCTTTAATTGTTCAAACCGTAAACCTGATTGTTGTTCAGGAGCAACTCTCAGCACTTTGGCAATGGCATCCGTAGAAAGCCCAAAAGGTGCGGCATCATCGTTTGAATAGGCGTAAACGACCCGAGAGATACCCGCCATTCGCATGGCAGCAAGGCACATAGGACAAGGCTGCCCACTCGCATAAACCACACAGTCATCTAATTTCACACGGCTTAATTTTTGCCCAGCCTGACGCAGCGCCATCAGCTCCGCATGGGCAGTTGGGTCATTGAGCTCAAGCATCTGGTTGACGCCATTTGCAACGACTTGCCCATCACAGACAACAATTGCGCCAAAAGGTCGTCCGCCAGCTTGCACGTTTTCCATTGCTAAGTTGATAGCTTGTTGCAAAAATTGCGTATCCGACATTATTTCGCTCCTGAATTCTCAAGAATTTCAATCAAATTACGGTAACCTTTACTTTTTGCCAACGTCAACGGTGATATCCCCGAGCCATCAGCTAAATTGACATTTGCGCCGCCCTTAATTAATTCAGTGACAATTTGTGCGTACTTATCGCTACCATCACCCAAAATAATCGCTTCAATCAGTGCAGTCCAACCCAACCGATTAACGTGATTCACATCAACCCCCGCATCAATCAAGGTTTTGACCGTCGTTACGTGTCCGCGTTCTGCTGCAGGGATCAACGCAGTTCCCCCGTAGCGATTAGTGCTTTTCAAGTCAGCGCCATGTTGTAGGGTTAATACGAGTATCTCTTGTAAACCACGCGCTCCTGCGTACAAATAAGGGGAATCTTGCATATTATCGCGTGCATTAACATCTGCGCCTTGCTCTATCAAAAAACGGGCAACTTCAATATGGTTTTCATGGGTTGCCGCCATCAACGCAGTACGTTGGCGTAAATCGCGCTGTTCAATATTCGCACCTTGCTCAACCAAGGATTTAACGCCTTGTAGATTCCCTTGCTCAGCCAATGGCACCAAAGAATCAAGTTGTGGATTCGCCATACCTTTCACCATAAATGCCAACGAAATCATAAGAATGCTAACTAAGTGAACCAACCATTTCGCACGTAAAAAGAATGTTTTCATGATTAATCTCCCCGATGACTCTTTAATCTACTGAAAAAGTATGCTATTTAAAAATTAAATAACTAAATGGTAGGTATTTATAAAATGAATCCATTACTTAATCTTGTTTTGTTGAAAACCTTTGTCACTGTTGCTGAAACAGGGAATTTCACCGTGGCTTCACAGCATTTAAATTCAACGCAATCAACATTGAGCCAGCAGATTCAACGGCTAGAAACTTTAGTCGGCCAGCCTTTATTCGTTCGGGGACACCGCATACTCACCTTAACCGAAACGGGTGAAGTTTTGTTGAGTTATGCAAAAAATATCTTAGTACTCAATGATACCTTCTTTATGAAAATCACTGGCAATGCAGTAATTCAAACTATTCGGCTCGGTTTTCCGGAAGATCTCGCTTCTGGCCAAGTTACCCCAACACTTGCTGCATTTATGCAAGCTAATCCCAATGTGCGATTAGAAGTCACAAGTGGCCTAAGCCGTCAGCTTCATCAGCGCTACCAACATGGTGAGTTAGATTTAATTATTGTGAAACAGAAAAAAGGCGAATTTAAAAGTGATTACCATTGGCCTGAACCATTATGTTGGCTAATGAGCAACCAATATAAACACTGCAATAATGATTCCGTACCCTTGGTAGTTTTTCCTGAAAATGGTCTGTATCGTAATGATATGTTTAAGTTATTAGACAATGAACAACGCCCTTGGCACATAACTTATACTTGTTCTAGCCTCGCGGGCATTCAAAGTGCTATCGCCGACGGGTTAGGTGTCAGTTTATTACCTTTGCGAGCAAAACTGCCTCAACATCGAATTTTAACAGAAGAAGACGGTTTCCCTGCCGCTCAAGAAATGGAAATTGCCATGCATTTCCAGGCAAATACTTCGGACATTGTTACTCTGCTAGCCGAGAAACTGGCACAAAAATTGGGAGAGCGCGAGTGATACATAAATTGATTGAATTAGAAAAAAAATTACATAACAGTTCTAACCGACAGAATAGTGATTTTCTTCGTGAGATATTACATGCGGATTTTTTTGAATTTGGTCGTTCTGGGGGAACCAGTGATAAGCGAGATACGCTTTTGTCATTGGCAAATGAAATGGAAACATCTATTTATTCAGAAAATTATCACTGCTCATTCTTGAGCGATAATACCGTGTTAATGACCTATACCAGTTTTGAATTACACCATAGTAAAAAAATCAAACTCACCCACCGTTCATCTATTTGGCTAAAAAATTCAGAAAACCAATGGCAGTTGCGGTTTCATCAAGGAACCCCGATATAACTCTCTACTAAAAAATTTGAAACCTACTGAAAAACAGCAGCCTCCATTTGAAGACTGCTGTTTTTTATTGACGATTACTTATCAAAATAACCCGCTCGGATAGATGCCCCAATAAGGTTCACAACGAAGCGCCCGGCAGTCACCCCCGTTAGCTTAGATGGAATATCCTTGGCTGGGGTAATTTCCACAATATCCATACCAACAACGCGCCCCTTTTTCACTAAACCGTGAATTAGGCTGCGAGCCTGCAAATAGGTCACCCCACCAGGAGCTGGGCCATCAACTCCAGGCATGATACTTGGGTCAATGCCATCCGCATCAATACTAATATAGTAGTTCGAATTATCAGGGATCCGGTCTAAAATGGCTTGCATTCCAACCTCATGCAATTCATAGGCTGGAATAACATGCGCCCCATGGTCTTTAGCCGCTTGGTAATCCGCTGGGCGCCCACTACCTTGTGCACGTAAACCGATTTGGAAAATTTCACCTATATGTTTCATTTCTGAAGCGCGGCGGATCGGGCTTGAAAGGCCAGTATCGACACCATTAACCTCTTCACGCCAATCTAAATGTGCATCAATATGTACAAGTGTAATCGGCCCTATTTCATCAAATCCCTGCAAAATAGGCGTTGTGATCCCATGATCGCCCCCTAAAACAATAGGAAGTGCCTTAGCTCTTAGTAATTGCCGAATCGCCTCAGCCGCGCGTTGATGATGTTCCCCCAAAGGCTTTGATAAATCAGGAATAACATCACCACAGTCAACAAATTTAATATCTTTTCGACCTTGTAGTAGTGGCCCATCAATATCAAAATCATAATGATCTGGATGCCTAACAATTCGGTCACTCATATCACGTAAATATTGTGGAGCTCGAGATTGGTCATTAGTAAATGCATGGGCACTATAAGCAGAACTAAATGGCATCCCTAGTATGGCAATATCCGCTTCAATGCCGGCCAATTCAGTCACTAATTCTGAATATAAAAATGTTTTATGGCCAACATGTGGGGGTGTCGTTAATTTTTTCATACCAACTATTCCTTCTTAGATTTAGTTTTATTTCTTTTATTTTTTATTTCTTAGCCACCAAATGTGTTAGCTAGGAATACAAATAGAGGGACGCCAACAATATCCGTTAATACTGTTCCAGCAATTGGAATAATAATGAATGCTTTTCGTGAGAATAACCCATATTTATTACAAATAGCGTCCATAACCACTAAGCCATTTGGTGTTGCACCTAAACCATGTCCAATAAAACCAGCGGACATAACAGCGGCATCATAGTTTTTACCTAATGCACGGTAAACAACGAATATAGCAACTAATATTGTTGTAATAACCTGAGATATTAATATAATCGTTAGTGGCAAGGCTAACTCATATAATTCCCAAAGTTTTAACTTCATCATTGCCATCACTAAAAACATTTCTAGTGATAGAGTAGAAATTAACACTACTGTATTACGAGATATTTTAATTATCGGCTTTCTTTCATTAATTGAATGAAATACAACACCAACAAATAAACTAAAAATATGGCCGGGAATGGTAAAGCCCGTTGCTGTGCTTATCCATTTCGCTATCGGCATTCCGATAGCAAGTATGCTTAAAATAACCGCCCCTGTAATAATACATTGTTGGGCTGTAATTTTATCTTCTGTGCTGTTACTTTCCGCTAAATTTTCTAAATCAACATGGTCAGTTTCAATTTTTAATTTATTTCTTTGAATCAACCAGTTCCCAACTGGCCCTCCTAGAATTGACCCTGCAATCAAACCAAACGTTGAAGCCGCTAACCCAACATTCAGAGCTTGGTCGTGACCAAAGGATTCAATCAGTGGTGCTAAAGATGCCGCCATACCATGACCACCCTGCATCGAGGCTTGGCCTGCCATCATGGCAACTAATGGCTCAATATCTAAAATATATGATAAACCAATGCTGACGCCATTTTGCATAAATGCCAGTCCCCAGCATATTACCATATAAATCAGTAATATTTTTCCACCGCTCACTAATAGTTTAACACCTGTCATTAAACCAATTGTGACGAAGAATACATACATCGATAAGTCATATAATGTGTTATCAAAATTAAGTTCTACAATATTAAATTGATACGCTAACCACATTACAATAGAAAACATAAACCCGCCGATAACAGGGCTAGGAATTGAATACTTCATAAAAAATGGGAATTTTTTTATAATTACATTGCTAGCGATTAATAATAAAGCCCCTAATGCTGTAAATGTAATCATATCTAATTTTATTGTTAACAATTCATCTGTGACCATAAATTAGAATCCTTTTGTATTTATATATATTTGGATTAATTATTATTTTGTGGCGCCACTTTGGTAATAATCTATTAACAACTACAACTTTAAGATATACGTATCTGATAGGAATAAAAGTGATATTTTTGATCCTATGGTTTCATAAAATGAAACCTTTTATAGAAAACAAAAATAATTTTAATAATTAAAATAAAACAGCATTATTTATGTCATTTGTATCCCAACAAAAATTAAGCTAGATTAGCATTTAGTGATTCATTTCACGTAATAGGTATAAATATGCATAATAAAAAACTAACGGAAAAAGACTTAAAATCATTACGTGTTTTTACTTCCGTTGCAGAAGTCGGTGGCTTTACCATTGCAGAAAAAAAATTAAATATGTCAAAAGCGTCGATAAGCCGCCATATTCGTGAAATTGAAGAAAAACTCGGTGTCCAATTATGTGAAAGAGGACCTTCAGGCTTTAAGCTAACTGAATCAGGTTTATTTGTGATAGAAAAAGCCAATACTGCTTTGAAAGCATTAGATAATATCAAAACTGAAGTTGATGAACGCCATGGGATTTTATCTGGCACATTAGTTATTGGTGTTATTGAACATATTTTAACGGATCCACTCTGCCATTTATCAGCCACTATCACTCAATTTACCCAAGAGGCACCTAATGTCAAATTAGAGCTAAGCATACTCAACCATAATCAATTAAATAAAGCGCTTAGCGACAGAACAATTCAAATCGGTATTCGGGGGCAATATCACGAAAACAGCCGTTATAATTATCAATTCTTATTTATAGAAAACCATAAGCTTTATGTTTCTGCCAATACCGCCAGTAACAAACATAATCTAGCATTGGTTTATCGGCCACATCCATTCACTGAAAGTATTTTAGCATCGGGTGAATTTAGTCGAGGTCCTGAGGCCGCTGGCCTTGAGGCCGTTGCCACTTTTATCGCTTCAGGTCACTATGTCGGAATTCTGCCCGAGAACTATGCCTCCCATATTAATTTTCGCCACTCACTAATAGAAATGAACGATTCCCCTGTTTTTCATAACCGCATATGTGCGATCACTGAGGCCAGTAAACCTCTAACACAAAGTGAAGCGCTATTTTTAAAACTACTTTCACAATTAAGTGAAACTCCGCTATCTACATGACTAAAAAATCCCCCAGCAAGTCACCTCACTGGGGGATTCATCACAAGAAACTTAATGCGTGTTAATTACAGAACGTCAACACAGTTCAGTTCTTTAAATGCTTGCTCTAAACGAACAATCATTGATTCTTCAGATTTACGTAGCCATACACGTGGGTCATAATATTTTTTATTAGGCTTATCCGCACCTTCTGGGTTACCTAATTGGCCTTGTAAATAGCCTTCGTTCTTTTTGTAGTACTGTAAAATACCATCCCAAGCAGCCCACTGAGTATCAGTATCGATGTTCATTTTAATAACACCGTAGCTTACTGCTTCTTTGATTTCAGCAGCACTTGAGCCAGAACCACCGTGGAATACGAAGTCTAAGCTGTTGTGTGGCAGGTTATATTTTTCTGAAACGTAATCTTGTGAATTACGCAGAATTTTTGGCGTTAACTGAACGTTACCTGGCTTATAAACACCGTGAACGTTACCGAAAGATGCAGCGATAGTGAAACGTGGGCTCACCGCACTCAGTTTTTCGTAAGCGTATGCAACGTCTTCTGGCTGAGTGTACAGCTCAGAACTGTCCATACCAGTGTTATCAACACCATCTTCTTCACCACCTGTACAGCCTAATTCGATTTCTAATGTCATATCGATTTTAGCCATACGCGCTAAATATTTAGCACAGATCTCAATATTTTCTTCCAGTGTTTCTTCTGACAGGTCAATCATGTGAGAAGAGAACAGTGGTTTACCCGTTTTCGCGTAGTGTTTTTCACCTGCATCTAACAGGCCATCGATCCATGGCAGTAATTTTTTCGCACAGTGGTCGGTATGCAGAATAACAGGCACACCATAGTGCTCTGCCATTTGATGCACATGATAAGCGCCTGAAATTGCGCCTAAAATTGCTGCTTGTTGCCCTTCTGCTTTCAAACCTTTACCTGCGATGAATGCAGCACCGCCGTTTGAAAATTGAACAATAACTGGCGCACGCACTTTCGCGGCCGCTTCAAGTACGGCGTTAATTGAATCCGTACCAACACAGTTCACCGCTGGCAATGCAAAGTTATTTTCTTTAGCAACTGCGAAAACTTTCTGTACATCATCACCCGTGATAACACCCGGTTTAACAAAATCAAAAATTTTAGACATGTGAAAAGGTCCTGTGGTAAACAGGCAGCCTACGCTGCCTGTTGTGTATGAACAATTAATTACGCTTTAGCACGTTCTTCTAGCATCACAACAGCAGGGAGCTTTTTACCTTCAACGAACTCAAGGAAAGCACCGCCACCAGTAGAGATATATGAAATTTTGTCAGCGATATTGAATAAATCGATAGCGGCCAACGTATCACCACCACCCGCAATAGAGAATGCATCGCTGTCTGCAATCGCTTTTGCAACGATCTCGGTACCTTTACGGAAATTAGGGAACTCAAATACACCAACTGGGCCATTCCACAAAATGGTTTTCGCATTTTTCAGAATCTCAGCCAAGCGCTGTGCAGATTCGTCACCTAAATCCAGAATTTGTTCGTCGTCTTTAATCTCAGTACTTGCTTTCAATGTCGCTTCTGCGGTTTCTGAGAACTCAGTCGCAACACGAACATCAGTCGGTACTGGAATTTGGCAATGTGCCAGTAATTTTTTCGCTTCAGGGATTAAGTCTGCTTCATATAATGAGCGACCAACATTATTGCCTTCTGCTGCGATAAAGGTATTCGCAATACCGCCACCAACAATCAGTTGGTCTGCAATTTTAGATAGGGAATCTAATACAGTCAGTTTCGTTGATACTTTTGAACCGCCAACAATCGCAACCATCGGGCGAGCTGGGTTATCTAGTGCTTTACCTAATGCTTCTAACTCACCACTTAGTAGTGGGCCAGCGCAAGCAACTGGAGAGAATTTAGCAACGCCATGTGTTGACGCTTGTGCACGATGAGCCGTACCGAATGCGTCCATGACATAAACATCACACAATGCAGCATATTGTTTTGACAGTGTTTCATCGTCTTTTTTCTCGCCTTTATTAAAGCGAACGTTTTCCAGCACAACTAACTCGCCAGCTTCGATTTCAACACCGTTAAGGTAGTCTTTAACTAAGCGGACTGGGTAATCCATTTTGTCAGCCAGATAGTCAACAACAGGTTGCAGTGAAAACTCTTCGTTGTACTCGCCTTCGGTCGGGCGACCAAGGTGAGAAGTGACCATGACTTTAGCGCCTTGTTTCAGAGCAGCTTCAATTGTTGGTAATGAAGCACGAATACGTGCATCAGAAGTAACTTTGCCATCTTTTACAGGAACGTTTAAGTCAGAACGGATGAATACGCGTTTACCCGCTAAGTCTAAATCGGTCATCTTAATTACAGACATGGTGAATCCTCTCGTTGATTCTCTATAAAGTTTCCATCAGCGACTGTGCAAAGCAATAAAGTTATCATGCCCTGCTGTCTGTCAGTCGCCAATTAGTTTAAACCTGTCGCTGCCATCGCTAATGTTGTATCTAGCATCCGGTTAGCAAACCCCCATTCGTTATCACACCAAACTAGGGTTTTAATTAAATGCTTACCACTAACTCGCGTTTGTGTACCATCAATAATAGCACTGTGTGGATCATGATTGAAATCCATCGAGACTAGCGGTAATTCAGTGTAATCCACTATACCACGAAAATGGCCTTGTGCCGCGTTTCGCAGTAGTTGGTTGACTTTATCAACACAAACATCGTTATGTACGGTAACACTCAAATCAATCGCTGTCACATTCGTCGTCGGTACACGGACAGAAATGGCTTCAAAATGGTCTTTAAATTTCGGAAAAATTCGCGTAATTCCTGCCGCTAACTTGGTATCAACAGGAATAATAGACTGACTCGCTGCACGAGTTCTGCGTAAATCTTTATGATAGGCATCGATAACAGGCTGGTCATTCATTGACGCATGAATCGTCGTCACGGTTCCCGATTCAATCGAAAAAGCCTCATCAAGCAATTTAATAATTGGAATAATACAATTGGTGGTGCAAGAAGCATTGGAAACAATCTTATCTTGAGCGGTTAAGCTTTCATGGTTAACACCATAAACGATAGTTGCATCAAGGTCATCAGCACCTGGGTGAGAAAATAACACTTTTTTCGCTCCTGCCGCTAAATGCAGTAAGCCGTCATCCCGTGAACCATAAACCCCACTACAATCTAAAACAACATCAATTCCCAATTCTTTCCAAGGTAACTCATGCAGCTCAGATTGGTGAAATAAGCGAATATTGTCATCACCAACTTGTAAAAGTGTTCCGTTAAGTCGTACATCCCAAGCAAAACGCCCATGGCTGGAATCATACTTCAGCAAATGTGCAATACCTTCAGGTTCAGCTAGTTCATTAACCGCCACCACGACAATTTCTGCCCGACGGCCTGATTCATACAACGCTCTTAGAACACTTCGACCAATGCGGCCAAAGCCATTTATTGCTACCC
Organism: Providencia sp. PROV141; assembly: GCF_028481645.1. NCBI lineage: Bacteria > Pseudomonadati > Pseudomonadota > Gammaproteobacteria > Enterobacterales > Morganellaceae > Providencia > Providencia sp. PROV141. The sequence goes on from NZ_JAMPPR010000021.1 coordinate 54,624, forward strand.
TGATTGCCATTCTACACCTTGTATCTGAGCAAAATCACACGGTTGCTAAGGATAACTGACTCACACCAACTCTACTGCTCATTTTAGCTGTCAAACATCAAAAGTGTGCTTCAACCGACATTTTTAAAAAATATTTTCATTCTATAACATACAACTGAAACGGTTCAGCTTATCTAGGATTAGATTAAGGGATATATTTATAGAACGCAATAGAAAATCCTATATTGGTGCACAAAAAAACAACGCCTAGTTTATCGCTAGGCGTTGTTCAGCAAGATAATTAGAAATTCGGTTCTCATTCCGTCTTATTTTATTTCAGTAAAGATTTCGCAGCTTCAACCGCTTTCTCTACTGTGATACCGAATTCTTTATACAGTTCTTCCGCTGGTGCAGATTCACCAAAGGTATGCATACCAATGATGGCACCGTTTAATCCAGTGTACTTGAACCAGTAATCTGCAATACCCGCTTCGATAGCAACACGTACTGTCACATTGGCAGGTAAAACCGCTTCACGGTATGCCGCGTCTTGTTTATCAAATGCATCAGTTGATGGCATAGACACAACACGAACCTTACGGCCTTCTGACGTTAATTGGTCAGCTGCTTTAACTGCCAATTCCACTTCAGAACCTGTTGCAATAAAGATTAGTTCAGGCGAACCTGCGCAATCTTTCAGAATGTAAGCGCCTTTCTCGATATTGGCTAATTGCTCAGCGGTACGAGGTTGTTGCTCTAAATTCTGACGTGAGAAGATTAATGCGCTTGGGCCATCTTTACGCTCGATAGCATATTTCCACGCCACCGCAGATTCAACTTGGTCACAAGGACGCCATGTGCTGACATTAGGTGTCACACGCAGGCTTGCCAGTTGCTCAACCGGTTGGTGAGTCGGGCCATCTTCCCCCAGACCAATAGAATCGTGAGTATAAACGAAGATGCTACGCACTTTCATCAGTGCTGCCATACGAACCGCATTACGTGCGTATTCAACGAACATCAGGAATGTCGCGCCGTAAGGAATGAAACCACCATGTAACGCGATACCGTTCATGATAGCTGACATACCAAATTCACGAACACCGTAGTGAATATAGTTACCGGCTGGGTCAACGTTCAGCGCTTTCGAACCTGACCACATGGTTAAGTTACTTGGAGCTAAGTCCGCAGAACCGCCCATAAATTCAGGTAATACTTTACCAAACGCTTCTAGTGCATTTTGTGATGCTTTACGGCTGGCAATATTTGCTGGATTTTGTTGCAGATTTTCAACAAATTGTTTTGCATCCGCATCAAAATTAGCCGGTAATTCACCATTCATACGACGAGTAAATTCCGCTGCTAATTCAGGGAATTGTGCTGCATATGCGGCGAATTTTTTATCCCATGCGCTTTGTTTTTCTTTACCTGCGGTACGAGCATCCCAAGCTTCATAGATATCTTTAGGAATTTCGAATGGGCCGTAGCTCCAACCCAGAGCTTCACGAGTTGCTGCAATTTCAGCATCACCTAAAGGTGCACCGTGGACAGACTCAGAACCCGCTTTGTTTGGTGAACCAAAACCAATGATAGTTTTACACATAATCAGTGTTGGTTTATCAGCTTGGTTCTTCGCTTCATTCACTGCCGCATTGATCTGTGATGCGTCATGTCCGTCGATATCACGGATAACATGCCAGCCATAAGATTCGAAACGTGCTGCGGTATCGTCAGTAAACCAACCTTCAACTTCACCATCAATTGAGATACCGTTGTCATCATAGAATGCGATCAGTTTATTTAATTTCAGTGTACCCGCTAAAGAACATGCTTCATGCGAGATACCTTCCATCATACAGCCATCACCCATGAAAACATAAGTGTGGTGGTCAACAACGTCATGGCCAGGGCGGTTAAATTGCGCGGCTAATGTGCGTTCTGCAATCGCAAAACCCACTGCGTTTGCAATGCCTTGCCCCAAAGGACCAGTTGTTGTTTCAACACCTGGAGTATAGCCATATTCTGGGTGGCCCGGTGTTTTAGAGTGTAATTGGCGGAAGTTTTTTAACTCTTCGATAGGTAAGTCATAACCAGTGAGGTGCAGTAAGCTATAAATCAACATTGAGCCATGGCCGTTTGACAGTACAAAACGGTCGCGATCTGCCCAGTGAGGGTCTGCTGGGTTATGATTCATATGGTCACGCCACAGTACTTCAGCGATATCAGCCATGCCCATTGGCGCGCCAGGATGCCCTGATTTTGCTTTTTGAACCGCATCCATACTTAGAAAGCGGATAGCATTAGCAAGGGTTTTACGAGTCGTCATCAGTATACTCCAGGTAGGATAAAAACGTACTTAAACCAATTTTTACAACGCAATACGGATAGTGCTACTTTAATTTCGCTGCAACATGAAAATATCAATTTACCGAGGTATCGCCATCGGTTTCCTTATCTAAGGAACCACAACACATCGACAACATACTGAGCATTTCACGAATAGAGCGATTGAAAGTAACCCAATTCTACCCATACCGCAATATTTGCTATGTTCATGGCAGCAGATCGCTAATAAATTGAACTGCCGCAAAGCTGAATCCATTCCATTGCGCAAAATATCCCTTAAGACTTACATTTTTGCGCAAGTGACTAACCTTATTAAACCTGAGTTCAGTGTCTGGGATCAAGGTGATTTATGCTTCTAGCTCATTTAGCTGCCACATTAGTGATAATTGGCAAAGTTTTAGACAAAAAAAAGCGCAATATGCCCGAATATTTTTGTTTGAGTTGAGTAAAAGACCTAGCCTTTCTAATGATTATTAATAGATAGAAGTAACATGAATTGAAAAAACCAGTAACAATAAATATTACTGGCTAATCATATAATATGAAATTTTAAATCAGCTAATCGCAGTTGCCTATAGAATGGTATTTATCAAATATAACAATGTATTTACGGCTTTTTTTCTTTAAAGCTTCATGGCGAAATTCTTGTTGCGGTAAAAGATAAAGAACTAAGGGCTGCTCATCATCCTTTACTTCACAGCTTTCATGAATTAACACCCTAAAATAAGTATTGCCCGTATTTTTTAATCTGCCCGCATCCGCATCCATCGAATATTTAAATGCAATATCTTTCGGCCTAACCACAAAATAGGTTTCTAAACTAACTGTGGGGTAAAATAACGATTGCTGATTCTGAGAAGAGTCTGTTTCCACATCAAGCGCTGTTTCGCTGATCACAATCTTATAATAACGCTCTTTGTCATCCGTTTTACCGCGATAAAAAATCTTAAAATACTCTTGCTCACCGGGTAATACGATTTTTTTTAATGGGGTAAAAATAATTTCCCCTTCTTCTATTGGCTTCCCTTGCTCTTTATTATCTGGCTTATCTATTTTGTAGGCGCTAAATGTATATAAATTCACCTTTTTCGTGTCATTGATATAGGACTTTGAAAAAAAGCTTTTGTTAGGTTCTAAAGATGAAATATCTGAGCTCAAATAAAGTGCATAGGCTTTACCAAAAAATGAAAAAAGCAATAACGCACTAGTCAATAGTTGGGGTACTATACACTTCATCTTATGAGTTCGAATCACACCAACCTTATAAATGGACATCTGGCCCCGTCCAAATCGCTTTCACGACAACCGTTCCACTCGCAGACACCGTTCCTAACCAATCGATGCCATCTAACGTAAATAATGAGTTTGAATCATTCATTGGGAAACGTAAATCCAAATTAGTACGATAGAATGACCCTAAATCTTGGTTAGGAATATCCCACGGAGTTTCCGCCCACAACGCATTATTCATTGATATTTCCGTACCATCACAATTTGAGCGATAAGACTCTTCGATACCTGAAGTATTTTTAAATGATAAGTAAGCTGAAAACGGAACACGAAATTTGTCATCATCGGAGCTGAACAAACAAAAATTTTGCCCGTTAACATTCACTGTCGGCCCCTCGACTCTTGCAGTGATCGAGTCCGCTTGTCGAGGGCCGCTTGTCGTCACAATATAATTAAACTCAATTGGTGGTTCCGCTGGGCCAATTTTCCCCGTTTTTGACGGGTTAGGAATATAATCAGCTGGCACAATACTAATGCTGTAGTCCCTAGGCTTTATCACTAACTGGTTCGATGGCGTGAATTCATAATAGCCTGACTGTGGGGCAGCGGCAGGATTCGTAAACGAAAACGTAAAAAAGTCTTGGCTATTGGTGAAATCAATATTATTTGTCACTAATTGTTTGAAAAACGTATTAGAAAAAAAGATAGAAACATAGTTATTTGAACTTTTAAAATATGAGTTCGCTGCATAAGCCGAGTTGTAATTTCGCCAAACATTAGAACCGTCGTCAGGGCCTATTTTTATTGATGCAGCAGCAGGGGTAAATGGAATTAATGTTGAATTTACTTTTAATGTCAGCAACACATTCGCAAAAATATCCCCCGATGTTTCATGTTTTACCACTTGGCAAATTAAACCGTTCACGTTGGCAACAATACCAATACGACAAAATTGCTCCCCGGGACCTAGGCTTGGATTACCATTACTATCAATATAAACTTCTTGCATTGCTCCTGTTGAACTCAGTTTAATATGCCCTGATTTCGTCATTGTAAACTCATGAGATGCGATAATTCGCCCACCAACACTTTGGCAACTTTCCCCTTTTGCAGGGTCATAATCTAAGTCAGTCATACATGCACGATAGCTATAAGTTTCCACGGTACCAATAGGCAGTTTTTGAAAATATTGGTATGTTGACTCACTAAAAATACCTCGCGCGTATGCCCCTTCCCCCAAGGTATTATCCTGTACAATTTTATATGCACCATTTCGACCAATATATTGTGCAGGCCAATAACCCGTATCGCGGTTACAGTAATTACGCATACAGCGGTTACCAATAAATGGGCTATCAATCGGTGAATTTTCAAACCAAATATCTACATTCTGGTTGGCCCGAATCGAGGTATTGGTGTAGCCCATATAACCTAAGCTTTCTTGATTTCTTGCTGAATAACGGGAAAATTTATTTGCGCCAGTGAATCGAGGATCTAAAGATCTTGGTGTTACAAAAAACTCATTATCAACACCATTTTCAATAAACACATAAGAATTACTCAGAGCCACAGCTAAGCCAGAAGAACTAAAGACGCCATTCAACAAACAACTCGCCAAAAATAGTAAGAAATATTTTTTATTCATCATGAAACTCTCATTGCCTTAATGCGACTGTTCTTTGCGGGTCACAAGTTACATCCCCTAGCCATAACGCACCTCTGGCCCCCTCTAGATTCAAATCAGCTTCGCATATAGTTTGCTCATCTTCTTGTAGAAGTGAAATAACAGGGTAGCGAACATCGACATCCATAGAAAACTCACCATTGTGATCTGTTTTCGTTCGACCAATATGGTTACGGATAGACGCATATTTAATAAATTCGCCAGTTGGCGATTTCAAACGGCCAAATACCGTCACGAGCTGCCTAACTTCAGGTTTATAAATAGCAATATTCCCAGGGTATAATGTGACAGACTTATTTCGCCCTGAGACAATGTCAAAACTGTCTTTAGATTTCGCATCATTCATTAATTGAATGTCATAGTCAGAATAAGGTGATAATGGAATAAAGGTATTTGCTCCACTAACAGGGTAATTTTGCCCATTAACACGCGCAGTCATACTCCCAGCTCCATAAATATCCGAATTAATAATGACACCTGATTTCCCTTGCTGCCCACTTGACATAATAGTTCCATTGCTATAAGCGACTGAGCCTCTTGACGTCAAATTACCATTAAGCCTATTACTATCGGGCCGGTTAAGTGTCACCATACCTGAGTTATATTTAGTCTCGTAAGAGGCATAGCCCATTGTTGAAATATTAGACTCACCGTTATTTTTATCTTTAACTAGCTTTGATACCGAACCTCCGACACTTGTAATAACCGAATCATCAAAGCTCTTATTCGCATAGATATTGGCTTTCACATTGCCATTGCTCGATGAAAGACCTGTACTCAACCATGTTGATAAAGGTAATGAAAAATCGAGGCTAATAAATTTTTCATTCATACTTTTTTGGTCATCATAGTGATAACGCTGAACGCCTGTTCTTAACCCAATAGTACCGTAACGGCCTGAAAATAATGTATTTGAATATTCATAGTTAATTGAATCACTACCAATGCGTTTATCTTTTGTACTACTAATAGTGAATGTTCCCGCTCGCTCAAATACCTTGTCAAAATTTAAAGTTGCGCCATAAGAATAGCTATCAGAGTCATAAATCGGTAATTCACCTTTTACTACGGCCTTTTCTTTCGAAGCCCAAACAGATCCATAGCCATCAGGTATACTTGTCGATAGCGTAGCAATATTTCTATGGCTTCCATGGTTTTCAATCATTCCCTGCCAAGACAGTGATACATACTGATTTAAAGAAAAGTTAATACTGCTTTCATTAATTAAAAAATTGTCATAGCCATAATTAGACATCTGAATATTTAATCCAGATAAAACAGGAAAACCTTTTGCCACGGACGCACCGACTAAATAACTTTGCTTCAGCGGCTCACGTTTAGAATATTTTCCTCTTACATAACGTTTCTTATCGAAATCAACATATCCCCAATAGACTTCCCAATTTAACTTTTCAAAATTAGCGCCGCTAGTTCCAAAGGATTTATTAATTGTTTGATGTTGAGTCGTCACAATTTTACCATCTACAACCGTCTCAATCGTGACATCATAGATACCAAATGGAAGAATACTCGTGTCGACTTCAAAGCTACCCATCGGAAAATTTTGAATATTTAATAACTTTCCATCACGGTAAATACGAACTTCACCTGGACTATTTAAAAATACATAAATTGGTGTTAACGAATATTTTGAATTCACCACGACACTAGATGCATTATTTCCTAGTGTAACTGCATAAATTTTACTGCTATTTAGAGTAGTTAGGCTCGCAATAGACTGTAAATTCCACGTACTCATTAATCCAATCGCATAACGTATTCCATTAAAATCACGTTCATACATAGCACGATATAATTCAATATCAGAGTTTGATTTACCAATGCTGTAGGCTGATGCATTAATGTTAATGTGGTGTTCGGCTATAGCCAACAAAGTATCTAAATTAAAATAGCTACTCGATGAATTTTTCCCTTTTTTTACCTGGCTTCCAAAAACACCTAAATCATAATTAGCTACTGCAGAAAAATCATTTACCGATGAGTCACCTAGAGAAAATTGCCTAACTTTTTCTTTAGGCACAAAAGCATCTTGGTCAACATTGAGTGACAAATTAAATGAAGAAATATCTAACTGAAGTAATGCATCTTTATCAATCTTAATATTATTTGATTCATTGAAAAAATTATCTTTACTGTTTTCTAATTCATCTATCAATAGTGAGCTTAACTTTGGCCCTTGGCTATTATCAATAAAATTAATATTCGCAAGTTTAATTTTTCCTTGTTCAACAATAATGATGGCATCAGCAATTTTATCTTCACTTTGATTTTTTTCTCTAGAAGTATTTAATCGTAAAAAAACAGGTACTGACATTCCCTCTTCCAGTGCCATAACAAAAGCTGGCGGAATAATATACCCACCAATTTTAATACGCTTGATATCTTTAGCATAAACAACATTTGAAAAAATAAAGCTCATTATTGATAATGCAATAATACTTTTATGCATAATTAAGACCCAATATTAGCTATTTGACCACAATAAAATCACCTTTGTGCCAAATACCAACACTTGTTTTTTTATTATTTATATCAACCAACTGAAGTTTTACAGCTAAATTTGGCATCAAGTAATAACGTTCTTTACAGATCCCATCGGAACCAAGATTTATTTTTTCAGGTAAACAGGGTCCTGAAGCAACAACACGAAAAGAACTGTTCCCTAAATTAGCAACTTTTTGATTATCATATTTGTATTGGAAATTTTCTATTCTAGGTGCAACAACAAGTATTGTACTAATCGTTGCTGATGTTGTTGCTGATGCTGATTTTGAACTTTTCGTAATCCCACTTTCGCTAATTGGGTCATCTTTCCAATTTAGCCGATAATAACGTTCCTTATCGTCTTTCGGGCCATTGTAGATAACTTTAAATACATCACGTGCATTCCCCGGAAGAATAATATTCGCTGGTGTTGACAATATTTCGTTAGGATCGTTAGTTGAAATTACCTTTCCATGTTCTAATGGCGTATCTATTTTTTCTATCGTTAAGTTTACTAATCTAGCCGCATCAACTGTATTTTCAATTTCCTTAGAAAGTGAATTTTCATCAGATGAAATAATTTCTGTGATATTACCAACATTAACAGCCAAGATGTTTTTTAGTGAGAGAATTGATAATAGAATAACTGCTATTGTTGTTTTTTTCATAATAAAACTCAAAATAAAAAACGATAAAGATTCTATATCCTTATATTATCTTTATCGTAACAAAGGATTTTTTATTTAATTAATAAAAAACTTATGGAGTAACAAAAGTTCCTTCCCAGTTTGCAGTAAACTGGACTTTCACATCACCATCCCAAACACCATCATCTAAGTCTTTAAACTCAGCGACTGCGCCTGCTGCTTTAGCTTTAGCAATAACAAAGGTGAACTCACCACGATCTGTTGCACGATCTGAACTATTATAAACACCATCAGCCGCTAAATTATCTAAACCTGAAGTAATACCGTCAGCAACGCTGATTAACGTAGTATCCGTTGCAGTGTTTAAATCAGTACCATTCCATTTAACGCCAACTTCTAATGTAGAATCGTCGGTAGTTCTTGCTAATGTATTAGCAATAATTTTTGATGTTAATTTAAAATCAGTTGCGCCGGATTGTCCTTGAATAGCGACATCGAATGCACCATTTTGCTGATTAAAGCTTTTTTGGCCTTCGGCGTAATTAAAAGTTAAGCTTTTTAGTGGAGTCACAACTAACATACTTGTCGTGTCTTTAATTGCAGTCGCTTGCCATGTCGCTGTTGCTTGAGCAGTACGTGTATCTGCATTTGCAACCGTAGCAAAAGAAGCAGCAATAATCCCAGATAATAATACAGATGATATTTTCTTATTAAACATTTTATTCTCTCTAATTTAAATTCAATATACAACAAATGAAAAATTACTTAGTATAAAAAACACTTTTAACTGTGTTTTTTATAAAATATAATCTTGACCACTATGAGAATAGAGTTAAAAAAAATTAAAATAAAATTACTGTTTTTTATTTACTAAATTATCAATTAAGTAATTACTTAATAAGTAATTTCTTTTACTTTTTTCTTTTTCCAATTTTATATCGATATCACATTCACTTTGAACAAATAAAATAAGCTCAACCCAATTCTTATCTAAGAGATGTAAAAGATGACTTAATTGGTCTATTGTTAATGATGTTTTTCCTGTTTCATAACGAGATATTTGTTGCTGACTAACGTGCATTAGCTTTGCTAATTGCTTACCCGTCAAATTCTTTTCCTTTCTAGATTTCCTTAAAAATATTCCCGCATAATAACTCAACCTATTTACTTCCATAAGCATTTCCAGAATTTTCCCGATGTATAAGATCAATAAATTTTTATCAAATGATAAGCATTAGTATATTTATTTAATAGGCTAAATTATTCTAGTGATAATTCATTAACTACTAATTTATGCTTAATAATATAAATTGAATAAAAAACGAGTAAAAATGTTTAAACCTATCAATAGAATTAAAATCAATAGGCCTGGGCTTTTTGATTTTTTTTTGTACCCATATTTTGAGATATACAACCGAATAAAACACGCAATTGGAGTAGAAAAATGATAAGTAACTATGTGATTAATCAATTAATTTTAGATGTGATAATATTGTTGCAGTTATTAACTCAATATGTTGCAAGTATTATTACTTATAAAACAATATAGATTACAGTGACACGCTAATTAATGCCAAGTTTCATTTTGTTACAATTTGGAATGCAATGTATTACTTGTAATTTAAAATAACGCTTAATATGAGTATTAAGGATTTTTCGCTATAAAATACTCATTGATTAGCGTTAAGATCGAGTATGCTATTTTTATTGATACATATCAAAACATACTCATTAATTTTTATTTTTTTAAAGAATTAAAAAAATAAAAACAATGACTATAATAACTATCCCTACTGAAACAGTTCATCAATGATATAAAAAAAACATCATTTCAACCCTTCAAATAAAGCACAAAAAACCATCTATTTTGTTCTATTTATACCAAAGAAAATAGTAACATCTATAAATTATAACCCACACTTACCAAGAAGAAAAAGAGAATCGTTCAAAAAATAATCTAGCTCGCTATTCCAGAAAGTTTATCGATATTACTCATCATGCATAGATAGCTTACGCACTTCTAACAACCAACGTTTTTTACTAACAGACATTCTTATGCTCTGTTACTATACCCAAAAGCATAATCTCTAGTGGAAAGCTAGGTGCAAAAGAAAGGATTAAAATCTAGGCTAGCTGTTATGTAGATAGTTATATCTAATTTATAAGTAGCGTAGCTTTAAGTGATAAATTGGGTCTAAAACAAGCCGTATAGATTAGACACTTCAGAATCTGTATGCATGGAGCCATTTAATTGGAAAGGAGGGAATCTTAGCACTAGCTATTTCGATAACTCACTACAAACATCCATAAAGCATCACATTGGATATCACCAAAATTAAAATGAGGGGCAATGGAGAACATAATACCCCATCCCTGATTCAACTATTACTGGCCAAGAACCTTATAAAATTACACAAGATAAGCTGGTCTGTAGGATGAAGTATTAGCGCTAACCCCTATGTACCACAATAGGATCATAATATAGAAAGTTGATACTATAGTGGATAAAGCGAACCAACTATTTGTTTTATCTTACATTTATTCACCTAATAGACATTGATATTATATCATATATCTAATTATCAAAGTGGGACTTTAACATCATACACATTAAATTAGTTAACTGAGTTATTAATAGATAAGAGGGTTAAATACACATTTAAAATTACAATTTTACCAATATAACTGGTTTCCCACCTTTATTCTAAATTCTTTCCTCTCTTTAATTGTAATAAATTGTAACTTTCAATGTGGATTCTTTATGCTTCTTAATTAAATATACATTTGTTAACAATTATAATAATTTTACACTTATTTAGTGTATTTTTTTATTTAATACCCTGTTTTCAATATTGTGAAGTGTATTTTTAACCAATTAAACTGGTGAAGAGATATTTTTCAATTGAATAATGCTAAAAAAAACAGAGTTAATAGAAAAAACCTATTAAAAGTAAATCTTTAATAGAAATCCTGCCATTTACTCTTTTTTTAATGTATTTATTATAACACTCAATTAAGCAAGCGAGTGAGCTAACGAATATCACATAAATAGATCTATTAATATTAGAGGCTGAAAAAATGAAAGCTAATATAATTAGTAGTCATGTAGGAAATTATTTACGAAAATCACGCAAAGAAAAAAACATGACAGGAAAACAGTTGGCAGAATTAATTAACATTAGCCAACAACAGGTATCTCGCTATGAAACTGGCACCAGTTCATTATCGCTAGATCAATTAAATGAAATCTTAACTGTTTTAGACAAAAGATGGATTGAAATGATTTACTATATTGATTGTTTCTCTGAAGAAAATAAAAGAAACAATATAAATTTAAGTAAAAAAACAATCGCAATATTACTAAATAGCATGAAAGATATTTAAACCTTTCATTTTAAATTCAATAAAACCATATCAATATGTAAAAATTAAATAACTATTTTTACTATTGTTTTCTATCAATATAAAAAGAGAGATTAGTATGTTAAATAAAAAAATGGCTTCTGTATTGTTATCAACAATTATTGCAGCTTCTTTTGCTACCGTTGCAAATGCAGATACACGTACCGCTCAAGCAACAGCAACATGGCAAGCAACTGCAATTAAAGACACGACAAGTATGTTAGTTGTGACTCCATTAAGAAGTTTAACCTTTAATTATGCCGAAGGCCAAAAAAGCTTTAATCAACAAAATGGCGCATTTGATATTGCTATTCAAGGCCAAGCTGGTGCAACAGATTTTAAATTAGCATCAAAAATTATTGCTAATACATTAGCAAGAACTACCGACGATTCTAAATTAACTGTTGGCGTTAAATGGAATGGTGAAGATCTGACTAAAAATAATGATTTAGTATTAATTGATACATCAACTGGTTTAACTTCTGGTTTAGATAATTTAGCGGCTGATGGTATCTATAATGGCTCTGAGCGTGCAGCAGATCGCGGTGAATTCACCTTTGTTATTGCTGGCGCTGAAGCTGATGGCGCAGCGACTGACTTTAAAGCACTGACTGACGGTACATGGGATGGTGATGTGAAAGTTCAATTTACTGCAACTTGGGACGGTGAGTTTACGCCAGCTCCTTAATTCAATATCCCCTTATTAGATAACTAAATATTACGATAAAGATACTATAGGGAAATAATATCTTTATCGTCATTCATTTTAGAAATTTATGATTATGAAAAAGATAACATTAGCATTAATTTTATTATCATGGTTACCATTAAAAAGCAGTTTTGCTGTCAATGTGGGAAACATCACTGAAATAATATCATTGGATGAAGACACCTTATCTAAAGAAATTGAAAATACAGTAGATACGGCAAGATTGGTAAATTTAACGATAGAAAAAATAGACTCACCACTTGATACTGGAAAAGTAATTCCAATTACTGATCCCAATGAAATATTATCAACACCTGCTAACTTAATTCTTCCTGGGCATGCAAAAGATATATTTAAGATAATTTATCAAGGTCCAAAAGATAATAAAGAACGTTACTATCGATTAAATTGGAAAGATGATCCTATTGGCGAGAGTGGTGTTACACAAAGTGCGAAATCGGCATCAGCAACAACATCGGCAACAATTAGCACAATTCTCGTTGTCGCACCAAGAATTGAAAACTTTAATTATAAATATTCTAATTCCCAAGTTTCAAATACTGGAAACAGCACCTTCCGTGTAGTGGCTTCAGGCCCTTGTTTAGCAGAAAAACAAAAATACGGAGTGGATGGTATTTGTCGCGAGCGTTATTACCTCATGCCAAATTTAGCCGTCAAATTACAATTTGTCGATGTCACAAATAAAAAATCAAGCGTAGGTATTTGGCACAAAGGAGAGTTCATTGTTGTCAAATAATTAAGAATGGACTTAAATTATGCGTAAAAGTGCTATTGCTTTATCAATATTAAGTATTATTTTTTCGAATACGATTAATGCCAATGAAATGAAAAGCGTTAAGATCGGTGGATATATTATTCCTCCTGCATTTGTTAGTGCATTGGAAGAAGGAATGTCTGTACCTGTTTTTTTACGACTAAATGATGATACGGTAACCAATCAGAGCGAAAGCAAAATTGCAGATGCAGTTATTGTAATCGATCATGATAATATTAAATTATCAAGTATTCATCTCATTGAAAATGAGCACGGTGCGAAACTAAATAATTTACTAGTCGATAAACTTGAAGAAAAAAAGGATGCCATTTTTAATGAAAGTAATGGCATTATTATTGATAATAATGCAACTCTTCAATTAAACATTTCTTCATTTAATTTATCATTAGATGTTGATAAAGCTGCTTTTTCGCCAAAAGAACATGCGCGGCAATCTGTACTAGGAAATTCTTCAGTTAATTCATTTTCAGCAGTAGCTAACTATGATTTAGGGGTATTTCAGAGCCGTGTTAAAGATTCAAAAGATACATCCAGTAGTTATTTCAATTTAGATACATTATTCGCAGCTGCAGAACATCACTTTAATGTAAATGCATCAGCATATAGCATTGGAAAATCTAATTCTAATGTTGAACTGTATCGTGCAATGTATGAGCGTGATTTCAACGGATTCCGTTTTGCGCTTGGGCTAATGAGTACGTGGAATTTGCAGTCTATTGCCAGCTTAACTGCCCTTAGCAGCAGTAAAATTTATGCGGCATCAATAGGGAACAATTCCTCAAGTATGGTGACAAATAAGCAGCAATCACTCACACCGATTTATGCTTTTTTAAATAGCCCAGGTGAAGTACGTATTTATCGACAAGGTAAGTTATTAAATATTCAAAATTTTCCCATGGGTAATTTTGAAATTGATACAAGTGTACTGCCCTATGGCATTTACGACGTCACTATTGAGACGGTTGTCGATGGCAAAATTGTCACAACACAGCACCAAACAATTAATAAATCCTTCGGCGCGATAACTGGCGGTTTTGATAAACTCAATTGGGAAATTTATGGTGGTTATATTGACTTTGATAAGCGTCATTATGTAAGAAATGAAGGCTCAACAAGCCAAACTCCGGGTAAAAGCCATTTAATCGGAGCCTCTTTCGCTTATAACTTCCCTGTGTTGTCTGGCGTGCGTTTTCAAATGTCAAATTATGGGTTTGATAAATTTGTTGTACAAGAAACGAGTATCAATGCGGCTTTAAATAACTATATCTCAGTTAACTGGCAAGGCATGCTAGAAAACCATGGCAGTTATCGTAACATTGCGACTCTTTCTGTCAATATACCAGAAGGTTACGGTTCTTTATGGGCATCAAAAGAAAAAACTGTCGTGAGCGGTGATTTACCACTTTATGATGCTGACAGCTATTCTTATGGCGGAACCATTAACTTTGACAAAATAATTGATAGAACTGGGTCACTGACTATTAGTAATACTAAAGATCGTCGTATTGGCAGTGATTCAATTAACTATGAATATGCAAATACATTATTCTCTGGCCGTTATGGAACCGTGGGGCTAAGAGCAGGTGTACAACGTTATCATTATGATAATCAAAATAGTACCAACGAAAAATATATTAACCTCGATTTTTCCTTACCTTTATCAACATGGTTGAGTACAGGTGTTTCCTCAACAAATGGTAATGTGAAAGCGAATATTTATGCGAATAAAAATTTTGAAGATTCGGTGATTACTAATGCAGGGGTTTCTGTCTCCAAATTAGTCCGAGATAAAGATAATGGTGAATCCAATTTTTCAACATTAGGCTATGCTTCCTATGATACTAAATATAATTCAGGTACCGTGACGATTAATCGCCCCGATAATAACAGGCTTAATGGCAACTTAACCTCTCGTGGCTCAGTGGCATATAGCGACGGCATGATCATGCCAAGTGGGCAGCAAGGTAAATCAGGCGTTATTATTAATTCCGATATAAAAGGTAGCGGCAGCATGGTCGCAAAAGTAAATGGGCAGAATTACCCAATTAGCGGAAAAAATACCTTTATTCCACTATCCCCTTATTCGGATTATGACATTCAATTAATGAATGACGGAAAATCAAAAGACAGCTTTGATATTGTCTCAGGGCGAAATAAATCCGTCACATTATACCCAGGAAACATTGCTCTTTATCAACCAGAGGTAAGGCAATTAGTTACGGTATTTGGCCGTCTGAAATCACCAAATGGTGAATATATAAAATATGCCTCAATTCGAAATCATATTGGTCGCACAAAAACAGATCAAAATGGTGAGTTTTCCATGGATGTTGACGTCCGATATCCAGTGATATCGTTATTACAAGATGATCAGCAAACAATTTGTGAAGCAGATTTAAACCTTCAAGGTGCACGTGGTGCATTGTGGGTCGGTGAGGTGACATGTGAACCTCAAGAAGCATTTGCTAAACGTTAATTATCACTTTAAAGGCTAATTTAATATGCGATTATTATCGATAACAGCACTTTTTATTTCATTTTCGGCTCTAATACCGAATTCGTTTTCTGCAACAGCACCATTACAAGAGTATGTCATTGTCGAAAACCAAGTTGATAACGAATTCTTTATTGTTGCTAATAGAGTTGACCCACGCTTCTCGGGCTCAAATGTATTCACAAAATACCAGCGCAATAGGCAATACAGCTTAGGTTATATGGGATATACAGGAACACCTTTTAGCTCAACTTATAATACAGGTGATATTTGGTTAGAAAATTCTCCCGTAAGCCAACCTTTTATCGGGAATCGTTGCATGACAAATAACCGAAATTGCCCAGCGACGTCTTATTGGTCAGCTCAGCAGTTACGAGATAATGGTGCGTATAAAATCCAACAAACAGGAACACCTGGTGAGTCTGGATATTCAAGACCGATATTTTCTGAATCTTTTTATCGCTGGTTAGCCGAAATACCACCAGGAACAGAATATACTTTTGATTTAAGAACCTGTACAAGCCGCGATGATTATGATTTAAGTAACGCAACCTGTATGACGAGTGGCGGAAGAACAACAACACAACAACATTACATTCCAACCAATAAAAAAGGCAATATTATCCTAAAAGGAACGGGAGCCTTACAAGAAGTCTTTGTGGATAGCAATGGCAATCCAACTATTGGACTTGGTTCTAACTTTTGCTCGACAGGAATTGTTGGAAATGCATCTGGAATTATTTGTAAGTTAGTTGAATTAGAAACCCAAGGGCAATCTATCGGCGGTACATTTACAGTTCGTATGTATATTGATAGTGCAAAATTAGGCTTAGCTAGGGACCCTCGAGCTGCACTTATTCAATATAAAGGGAGTAACAGCACACGCTGGACGAATTGGTCCTCAACAACAAATATGTCAGAGATCTTTAATAATGGTTCGCAAAATATTGAGGTTTTTCTCTCAAATGAGTATCTAAAGTCAATTGTTGATGCTTCACCTAATTCAACCGTTACACTCGCTGATAGCGTGTATACTTTTGGTTTTCAATCGCCACTTCCTCAATCGGGATTTTATGAATTTACGCCTTCAAATTTCTTAATAATTAAACCGAGGGATTATGGAATCAGCATTATTCCTGCAGACTTTAACCCAAACCAATCGAAAACGGGCAAAGTCGGCAATGATGAACCACCAATAGAATTTAATTATATCGTCACAACCAGTGGCCCAAGGCAAGCGGATTCTATTACAGCAAAAGTTGAAGGACCAAACACAACATTAAAAGGACAATCATACTGTTTATTTACCTCGAGCGATAATAAACTTAATGTCCCTTTTTCCGCTTATCTTTCATTTAAAAATGAAAATGGCGCTAAAGAATCACACCGAGCAAGTTGTGATAGCAATGAAGTTTCATTAAAAAATGCATTATGGTCTGAAACACCATGGGATAGGCCTAATGAGGATTTAGGATCTTTTTATCGGACTAACTTAGATTTATCATTCCCAATGAATGACTCTGAATCATTTTTTACATTAGATGGCATTGATTGGTTAGGAACCGTTTCTGCAAGTGGCACAATAACTGTCA
Source organism: Providencia sp. PROV141 (assembly GCF_028481645.1). Lineage (NCBI taxonomy): Bacteria > Pseudomonadati > Pseudomonadota > Gammaproteobacteria > Enterobacterales > Morganellaceae > Providencia > Providencia sp. PROV141. The sequence goes on from NZ_JAMPPR010000021.1 coordinate 72,008, forward strand.
AAGCAATTTGGACTGGACCCGATATTCAATAATATCTAGTGACGACTAATAGGGCGACTTGTAAAAGCTCAAGTGGCCCTTTTATTGAACCTCATATACACTTAAACTTTGGCTTGAATTTTTAATATGAAACCATTTTATTTACTTAAAATCCTATTCTTGATTGTGCTATCAATGCTTTGCAATAGTGCTGTTGCTTTATATATCAATGCAGATATTTCTTCGATGGAGTCAGGACAAGAGTTTTTTTCTAAGCCATACATCAATGACACAGATAAAACTAATTTATATAATTTTAGTGCCTACAAAATTGATAAACCAGGTAACCAAGAACATGGAACACCTCTCCATAATGGCGAGATTATTTTTACTCCATTGAAGAAAATTTTATTACCTGGAGAACAAGAGTTTTTTAAAATTTTTTATCGAGGAGAAACCGATGAGACTGAGCGCTATTATAAAATCATCATTAGCGAAACGCCTCTTGATATGCGTAATGATGATGAACAAAAAAAGCGACCTTTATTTTACCCAACGGTTAGCCTAGAAACCTATTTCGTTGTAAGACCCAAAAAACCAGACTTCAAATATGACCTTAATCCAAGTACTCGTATTCTAAAAAATACGGGGAATACCTATTTTAGAGTGCTCTTACATGAAAACTGTGATGCTAATGATGATTCCGAACCTTATGTATTTTACTTATTACCAGGCCAAGAGTCTAAAGATGAGCGTCTTAAAAAGAAAAGTCGTAAATATATTGTAATCTTTGATAAATATTACCCAATTGGTAATTGCACATAAGAACCAATGATATCAATCAATTAAAAAGACTATCAAATTTAACTATGCTACTGTTTAAATAAAAATTGAATTATCTAATCATAATTCGATAGGTACTCTGTATCTATAATTACTTAAAGGTATTAAAAATTCATAAAACTCAGTTATGAAAAATTGTTTCAGCTTATTAAAAATAGCAAATTAATTTAGATACCTATGACTTGAAATAGTGATTAATACTGTTTTTTGCCTACATATAAAACATCAAAACAAAAAATGTCAGTTTCATTAATACGATACACTGAAATTTTTCACCATTACATATATAACCAATAATTATAAACAAAAATTTATTTTCATATTTTCTTCTCAAAAAAAGAGTAGTATATTACACTGATATAATTACTTTAAAATCAATGACTATCATGTTAGCTAAAAGTGACCAAATTAAGCACATATTTTAATAACTAAATAAGAGTCATGTATGATATATATACTGAATAACATAATAAAATATAATTCTGACTTAGGTGAAATATTTAGGGTTGACACAGAACTCAGTGTAATGAAATTAACCCCCATATTGAACTATATCTTTATAATACTAATTCAAAATAACAAAACGACTATCACTCGCGAAGAGATACTAAAAAAAATACTAAATAAATATGACTTAAAAGTTTCGATAAACACCCTTAACCAATACATTAGTACATTAAGGAAAGTATTACATCAACAGCTTTTAGTTGAAAATGCGATTCTAAGCATATCAAAAAAAGGCCTTGTTATTTCTTCTGAAATCCAAATTGAAGAATCGATTGCCAAGTTCAATAACAAAATAGAGAAAAGCCTAGCTAACCCTCCCACTTCAAGCAGTAAATCTGCCAAATCACTAGTACTTAGTAATAAAAATCATATTATTAAAAAAACATTATTGATAATTAGTGTTTTTTTACTTTTGGTGATTATTTACCTTGTAAATCAAATTTATGCAGTAAAATACCCATATACATCAATACAATCATACAAAATTAGCACAATTGGCGATTGTCCCGTTTATGGGTTCAAAGATAACTATGAAAAAAACATAAGTGATACAATAGGCAAACAAGCAATTGATTTTAACTTAACCTGTGAAGATTCTGATATCTTTTATTATTACAACAACATACAAAACTTAGGAAAAAACAAACATAGCTTATTAGTAAAATGCAAAAAAAACAAAGATTGCATTTCAACAAGAATAAACTGGCAGGAAAAAAATGACTAATAAAACACTATACTCATTGATACTATTATTTTCATTAATCATCATTTTCTTGTTGTTTAATTTGAATTTAGAAAAAAACAAAGCGCAATATTGCGAAGCAACTGTTTCCTCTAATTTCATATTGGCTAATAATAAATCATCATATTCGCTAGATATGAAATTAGTAAAAAACAATGATAACAGTGGGTATATTAAATTATTAGGAACAATTACAACTGATAAGATGTATACTGTCAATCGAGTTGTTCATTTCAATCAATCATCAAGAAAATATATAAAAGACTTAAAATTAACCATAAGTTATGACAGAAAATCCACAAATGATAATGTTCCTGATGATATATTCGAAAAATATTTCAAAGCATTCAACCTAAATTCAATTGCATATGTAGAAATTGATGAAATAACACCTGATTGGTACCTTTTTTCAAGTTCGTTTGGCCCTTATTTTGTCTGTAGCAGACAAGCCAAATTAAATACAATTTAATATATAGCGTTCCAATTATAAAGTTTAGAGAATAGCAAGTATTGCATCTTTGCTTCTTATTATCATTTCTATTTCTCTCCAACTAATTAGGTTTGATTATACTTTTATCTAGAATTAAATTTATATGCTACCTATCGATAAGTACTAGCTCAACCCTTAATAAGTCACCATTTCAACTTAATCTATAAATACTTTCTGTAATTTTATGTAAAAATATAAATAATTACTTTTATATGACTATAAATGCATTTTTTTCATTTATTATTTATTATATCTCTACTTTTAAGCCACCCCTTCAAGTTAACATAACGCATTGTTTTTATTGAATTATAAAAACCTATATTTTAGTTTAATAGCTTATAGTCATTATTAATACCTATATTGATAGTCAGAGTCTATTAAATAAACTATTTTTGATTCATTAAAACAATTTCACATTAGTAACTAAAAAATATAATCTATCCTTCATTGAGAAAGCCAAAAAATTTAAAGTAATGCTATCATTAATAGCTAACTTTTAGATAATAAATTTATAATAGAGAGAATATAAAATGAAACATATCAATACTAAAGAATTGAATATAAATAACGACCTAGATATTGTTATGGCCACCGCAAAATACTTAAAATCTGCACGTATTGAAAGATCATTAACGGGTACAGAGGTAGGAAAACTATTAAATTTGAGCCAACAACAAATATCAAGATATGAGAATGGCCAATCTGCTATTTCTATTGATAGCCTTCATACATATCTTAAAGTATTAGGAAAAGATTGGTTAGATTACTTCAGATCTGTTATCTTAGTTAGAGTTCATGCGAATTACTATTAATATAGTAATAAAAAATTCAAATCAATTATTTTAAATAAGAAATTAATTTTAAGGTAAGTGCTCAAAATCATATATCAATAACAACATGAAAAAATTTTAAAATAGTTAATATGATTGAAAGAAATTTGAATTATTCTCGCAAGTTTACTATTTATAAATCTCATTATATCAAAACTTAACTCGAAGAAGTTATTAGAAGCAAAAAATGATATCTATAGAAAGGAACTTTTAGTGCAGTTAAATACAGTCATACAAAAAAGAAAACGCCACGCTAATAAATTAGCGTGGCGTTATAATTTGGCGGAACGGACGGGACTCGAACCCGCGACCCCCTGCGTGACAGGCAGGTATTCTAACCAACTGAACTACCGCTCCTGATGTTCCCTGCTGGGAACGCCATGCATATTACGAATACTTGAAGACCCCGTCAACACTTTTTCTTGTTAAATCGCGCAGTTGAACAGTTTTTAGCCTTGAGAGGCTTTTCTATCCATTTTCCTAAACAAGTATAAATAATGAAATCAATTATTAGTGTAAATTTTCAGCTTCATCAGAAGATTGCCGCCAAAGACAGGGTTTACCACCCTTTTTATCAACAATATCCAACCGAGCTTCATGAGCAATCATTTCTTCATCAGAAGCAAAAATCACTCTAAGACCGCTTTGAGGACGCTCAATCCTTTGAATTTCATACTCTTGCTCATTATTAGCTGACTCCGAATCCATCGAAAATGATAATGAAGTTTGCCCGCCAGTCATTGCCAAATAGACATCAGACAGGATTTCAGCATCGAGTAAAGCCCCGTGCAGCGTTCGTTTAGCGTTATCAATTAAATAACGGTCACATAACGCATCCAAGTTATTCCGTTTACCAGGAAAAAGTTTGCGAGCCAATACTAAGCTATCAGTGATAGTACAAAATTCTTGCGTAGGCGGAATACCTTTATTGAGCTTACGGAATTCATAGTCCATAAAACCGATATCAAAGGGGGCATTATGGATGACCAGTTCTGCACCTCGAATAAATTCAAGGAATTCATCCGCAATTTCAGCAAAAACAGGTTTATCTTGTAAAAATTCATCACTTATCCCATGCACTTCAAATGCCTCAGGATCCACTAAACGGTCAGGTTTAATGTACACATGAAAATTACGCCCCGTGAGTCGGCGGTTAATCACTTCAACCGCTCCAATCTCAATTATGTTGTGCCCTTCATAATGAACACCGAGTTTATTCATACCGGTTGTTTCAGTATCAAGGACAATTTGTCTGGTTATCACCGTGCTCATAATGTTTTTTTGTGTCAAACTAGAAAGGAACGAATAATATAGAGTGTAACAGAAATGACAAAGCAGGTAGAAATTTTCACGGATGGTTCCTGTTTGGGCAATCCTGGCCCGGGTGGATATGGCGTTGTTCTACGCTACCAACAACATGAAAAAACATTGAGTGATGGATATTTTTTAACCACGAATAACCGCATGGAACTACTTGCAGCCATCGTTGCATTAGAATCACTAACAAGGCCTTGTGATATTATTTTAACCACTGATAGCCAATACGTACGACAAGGAATCACACAATGGATCCATGGCTGGAAACGAAAACAATGGCGAAAGGCAGATAAATCCCCTGTCGTTAATGTGGATTTATGGAAGCGCCTTGATGATGCCATCCAACGACATACGATTGATTGGCGCTGGGTTAAAGGCCACGCAGGCCACCCTGAAAATGAGAAATGTGATGAACTGGCTCGAGCTGCCGCTTCAGCGCCGACTAAAGAAGATACAGGTTACCAGCCTGCACAAAACTAAGAAGGGTCGTCTATCTTCATTGATTTACTGATCTCCTTCGCCGCACCGAGTGCTGTTCCAATCTTAACCTTCGGTTGCTTGAATTTTAGTGGCGTCGGAGTCAGCGGATAAGTCCGTTTCCGCGCCACAATCACGCTTAGAGCCCCAATTCCCCCACAGTTTTTATTCACTCGTCTCTGTGCGCTCAACCAAGGAAATATTTGGCAATTACGATGATACAAAACTTCATAGTTTAATAAACTTAACCAATCAAATACCCTAACTGAAGGGAAAAAACGGCTACAATAAGGCTGCCGTTTACGTAAAACAGGCACGAGTTTCGCCATTCCGACGAGACTGAAAGGATTAAAACCTGAAATGATTAGCCAGCCATCGTCGATTAACACCCGGTCAACCTCCCGTAAAAGCCAATGAGGATCATGACTATATGCCAAACAATGAGTCATTAGACAAGCATCTATTGATTTTTGGGTTAATGGTAACGCTTCAGGCTTAGCAATAAGATTAAAACGAGGGTCACCAGTACCAACATTGAATTGATGAGAGATTAAGCAGCCTTCGGTATGGATTTCAGTGCTTAAATGACCTAACTTAAGCAAATGAAAGCCAAATATCTTCGGCCACCAAGGGCTAAGTTGATTTTCTATGGCTTGACGATATTGTTCTCCAAAAGGAATGTCAGACCAACTAACTGGCATTTGAATTTTTTTATCAATACGCGCAGGCTTCATGAAATTCCCCTATTAACTATTAACAAGTATCGAGGTCATTATGGAGTTAATTCGAGTACCAGCTTTAAACGATAACTACATTTGGGTTTTAGTCGATGGCCACCGACAGTGTATCATCGTTGACCCTGCAGAGGCAGAGCCTGTGCTTGAAATAATTACAGCTAAACAGTTGACGCCTGTCGCCATCCTATTAACTCACCACCATAATGACCATACCGGTGGCGTCAAAGGGATTTTAAGCAAATTTACAACTCTTCCTGTTTTTGGCCCAAAAGAAACCCAATCTAAAGGGGCAACAGAAATAGTCGAAAACGGTGATAAGGTCATAATTAACGAGTTCAACCTACAGGTTATTGCATTATCAGGCCATACCTCTGAACACATCGGCTTTTACCAAGCTCCTTATCTATTCTGTGGTGACACGCTGTTCTCTGCAGGTTGCGGACGGATATTTGAAGGAACACCGGAACAAATGTTCGAATCTATCCAAAAAATTGCTGAGCTTCCTGATGAAACCTTAATTTGCTGTGCCCATGAATATACTTTATCTAATCTCAAATTTGCACACCATGTATGGCCTGAAAATGAAGCGATTACACAATATTTACAAAAAATAACGCAAATACGTGACAAACATCAACCAACGGTACCTACCACATTGAAAAAAGAGAAAAAAATAAATGTTTTTCTACAATGCGATAACCTTCAATTACAGAAAAAGCTCAATATTAATATACAAAATCCACCTTTAAGAGCAGTTTTCACCCTGTTGCGTCAATTAAAAGATCAATATTAAAGTTTAATGATTGTCATATCGGGGTGGGATAAGTATTATTGTTCGACTTTTAAACATCAAAATGAAGAACAATAGAAAAGAATGAAGATAATCGCGACGCTTATCGCCATTGTTCTGTTGGCCGGATGCCAAACTGCCCCGAAAAAAATTAAGCAGAACAAAACTCCAACTAATCATACTATTGAAACTGTTGCATCACATAACCAAGCAGCCAGTCGACAATTACCTAAAGCCGACTATGACCTATGGGGTTATATTAGTGATGAACTAAAAATGGATGTCCCTGATAAACCTCAAATTAGGGAACTCGCAAATAGTTATTTAGATAAACAACGTTTTGTCTACGATGTGGCATTAAGAGCTGAGCCATATATGTACCTCATCGTAGACGAAATTAATGAGCGCAATTTACCCATGGAGTTAGCGTTAATTCCTATTATTGAAAGCTCTTTTAATCCTAAAGCGACTTCTCCAGCACAAGCTGCAGGCCTATGGCAAATTGTTCCTATCACTGCACGTTCATATGGACTAAAACAAACACAATGGGTTGATGAACGCAGAGATGTGGTTTCTTCAACTAAAGCAGCTTTTGATCTTCTCGAAAACTTAAATGTTATGTTTGGCCACGATTGGGAACTCACCCTTGCTGCCTATAACTGTGGGGAAGGCTGTGTTCAAAATGCTATCAAGAAAAACGAAGCTGCTGGGCTACCTACTGATTTTTGGTCACTCTCTTTACCGAAAGAAACCAAACAATATGTACCAAAAATCTTAGCACTTAGCCAAGTATTGAAAAATCCCGAAAAGTACCAAGTTAATTTACCAACAAGTAATAAAAATCGAGCACTCACGCAAATCGATGTTGGTCAACAAATCACGTTATCTCAAGCCGCTGAGTTGGCAGGGTTAACTGTTGAATCGGTAAAAACGTATAATTCTGGTTATACACGCGGCATAACATCGCCAAGTGGCCCTCATTATATTATGTTACCTACAGCAAAAGCTGAACAATTCAAAACATCACTCTCAGATGAAGATGTTTTAAACACGATTCGTTTAGCCGCACAACAAAATCAACAGGTAAAAACAGCCCAACCCACTGCAATTTCTAGCGCGCGTCAAAATCGAGCTAAAATAGCTACATATAAAGTACGCAAAGGCGAATCTGTCGCAAGTATTGCAAAAAAATTCAATACTACCGCCAAGAATATTCAAAAGCTAAATGGGTTAAAAACTGCGAGTGTTATCAAGCCAGGACAAGTATTAAAAGTTACGAGCTCAGTGCCTGCTGCAAGTAGCCGTAAGGTGAAAACCTATAAAGTAAGAAAAGGCGACTCCTATTATAGTATTGCGAAACGTCATGGCATAAAGCTCAATGATTTAATGACTTGGAATTCAGGTGTTAAAATGGCCGACCTGAAACCAGGGGTAACCTTAAACCTCTATCTTTAAGTTAGTCTCATCAAAAAAGCTTTTGTCTATTTAAGGCAAAAGCTTTTTTATTTTTAATTCTCTTATTAGTAAAAATAAATTATTTGAATGAATTAAATAGGAAAATAATTTTTATAACATCTTTTGTATAAACACTTCATATTCACTGTACTAAAATAACCGATGGTTAAACTATAATTTAAATACTTCATAAAATTGAGTTTAAGCAGAACATACGCGACTCAGCCCCCAACAACTTGCTAATAAACTAGAAAAAAGTAGTTTATTGCTGGTGACATATGTGATAATAATGCTATTATTATATCGCGGCTAGTTTAGTCCGAGCTGCCAGTCCGTATTCGAATATCGCTTATGTATTATATTAATAATCTTCGAAAGTTTAACGAACTAGCAATAATCTTATATTTTTCAATATATTAACATGCAACCTTTTATATTGAACATAGGTGCTTTAATTAGTTAACATGACATTATTGATAAAAAATACACACAGCAAAAGTCAGATTCGCCTGCGGAGGTGATTATGGATGAATACTCACCCAAAAGACACGATATAGCAGAACTAAAATACTTATGTAATAGCCTCAATAGAGACGCTATTTTAAGCTTACAAAAAACAAATACACACTGGATTAATGATTTAAGCTCCCCGCAAAGCGCAGCCTTGAATGAACTCATTGAACATATCGCTGCATTTGTATGGCGGTTTAAGATCAAATATCCAAAAGAAAATCTTGTTATATCACTTATCGAAGAGTATCTCGATGAGACCTATGATTTATTCGGCAGCCCAGTCATCACACTCAGTGAAATTATAGACTGGGAAGCAATGAATCAGAGTCTTGTCACTGTGTTGGATGATGACCTAAAGTGTCTAACCAGCAAAACCTAAAGATATTATTTATCTTTAGTTCAACTACAAAACCGTATATCAATAAGTAATTTTGCACAAAAGAAAGGGTATTATGACCAAATCTGATTATCTGATGCGTTTAAGAAAATGCACAACAATTGAAACTCTTGAGCGTGTCATTGAAAAAAATAAGTATGAATTATCTGATGATGAGCTAGAGCTATTCTATTCAGCTGCAGATCACCGCTTAGCTGAGCTCACAATGAATAAGCTTTATGATAAAATTCCAGCTTCTGTTTGGAAATTTGTTAGGTAATATCTTATTAACACGCACAGATAGTGAATGGTTGTAGCCGGTAAATCCCCTTATCGGCTGGACGCAATGTAATTATCGTTTTATTATTGGCATTATAATTATGCTAATGGAAATTTATTGCTTTTAATTTTAGCATATCAATTTTTCTTATTATAATAGTCAACAATTAATGTTGTATTCTTAACCTTTCTTTTTTTAACTTTAGAATTTATTTGAGATTTAGAATTTAATTAACAATTATAAAATATAATTAAATAACATACTTATAATAAATTAGAATATATAGATGAGAGGAAAGGCAAAGATGCTGAGTTGGGTGGGAGCCCTGCCAGCGACATCCCGGCACACACGACCCCTGCTATGGCTGCTTCCTTCCGGACCTGACCAAGTTAACAAGTTAGCGTTGCGGGAGAACCAACAGAGCCCCCATTGAATGCTTCTTTCAAAGCAGGGGCATTATGCTTGATAGTCATTGAAATAGCAAGAAACCCCTGACCAAGTGACGATTTATTACACAGGTGCATATAAGAATAGCGACTCAACTAAAAAGTCACTTATTGACTAATTCGCAGGTACCATCAACAATTCAACATTTTTTGTGACACCATTATTGATAACCTCTACAACGCTATCACTAATGTATAAAAGTTTCCCATTCGCGTTCACGGTTGCATTAACAACTAGCGAGCCTTCCTGCCTAACTTCATTTTTTTGGTAAGTTAGTTCAAAAGGAATGGTTGGGCGATTATTCACTGAATTGTAATATTTTTGAGATAATATTAGTGCGGGTAAGTCCGCAACCGTTGTATCCGCCAAAGTAATTGTAACAACCGCGTCTTCAGGTAAAACAGTATCCTGTAAAATCACCACACGCCCCTCGATTTTCCCTGAATCGACCGTCTGGTTATTATTACTATTTTGAGCATTAAGTGCTTTTTCGCTGGGCTTGGTGCTATTCCCTTCACAGCTAACCAACGTTAAAAGCACTAATAAGCTAACAATGTAGCGAAAAAACTTCATAGTTATTACCTATAACACAATGTTTAATAAAACATTTTTAAATAGTCGGAATAGACAAATCATTTTCTGACGAGGGAATGATAAAAAGTATAACTAATATTGGTAGAATAATACATTTATATTTCCAAATGTAACAATACGTAACCCCAATTTATTCGATAGTAATTAATCTACCTATTCAGGGTAAATAATGGGAAAATACCAGTATCTCATTTACGTATAACAGAACTAAGATGACTATGAGCCCAGAATTACAGAATTTAATTAGCCTAATTGAACTCGAAAAAATTGAAGAAGGTATTTTTCGAGGACAAAGTGAAGACCTTGGTTTACCTCAAGTTTTTGGTGGACAAGTTGTTGGACAAGCCATGTATGCAGCGAAGCAAACCATACCTGAAGAAAGAGCAATTAATTCTTTTCATAGTTATTTTTTACGCCCTGGCGATAGCTCACGCCCTATTATTTATGACGTCGAAATTTTACGCGATGGCGGAAGCTTTAGCGCACGCCGAGTAAGTGCCATTCAAAATGGCAAACCTATCTTCTTTATGACTGCATCATTTCAATCGCAAGAAGAAGGTTATAGCCATCAAAACTTAATGCCAGATGTACCACCACCTACAAAATTAATTTCTCAAGATGATATTGTTCAAAGTTTGGCTGATAAATTACCGGAAGCAGTTAAAAAATATGCTCTTCGGCCAACCCCTTTTGAATTTCGTCCCGTTGAATTTTACAGCCCATTCGATGCCGCACCTCAAGAACCATTTCGTTATATTTGGTTCAAAGCGAAAGGGCAACTGCCTGATATACCTTCACTACACCACTATTTATTAGGTTATGCCTCTGATTACAATTTCCTTCCTGCCGCATTACAGCCGCATGGTAGGGGATTTATGGAACGCGACTTACAGGTTGCAACTATTGACCATTCAATGTGGTTCCATCGCCCATTTAAAATTGATGATTGGTTACTGTACGCTGTAGAAAGCCCTTCAGCATCAGGAGGGAGGGGTTTCGTGAAAGGACAAATCTATAATTTACAAGGTGATCTTGTTGCAACTGCAGTTCAAGAAGGCGTAATTCGCCAACGACAATCCCGTAAATAACCGACATTTAAAGTAAGTGATTACTTACTTAGAGAAATAAATTAGTCAGTTTAAAAAGGTAATGGCAGCCAGCAATAAGCTGCCATTATCAATTTACATAAAACACAGTATTATCCTGTAATTATCTTTACATGAAGGTTAATTGTAGGCACTCTCACCATGAGAAGTGATATCTAAGCCTTCCCTTTCTTTTTCAACATTAATTCGTAAGCCTGATGTTTTCGCTGCGATTTTAAATGCGATATAAGCAACAATTGCAGTCCAAACAACACAAACTAGGATGCTAACGGCTTGAATTCCTACTTGTTTCATCATCGTAATACCTTCCACATAGCCACTTCCTCCTAATGCAGTTGAGGTAAATACCCCCGTGAGTAAACAACCTAAAATGCCACAGACTCCGTGAACGCCAAAAACATCGCAAACATCATCAACTTTTAACCGACGTTTTAAAATTACTACCCCCCATAAACCCGCCAACCCAGAAAGTAGCCCAATAATTAATGCCCCGCCAACACCCACAGTACCCGCTGCAGGTGTAACACCAACCAACCCAGCCAAACATCCAGAGCAAGCCCCTAATAATGAAGGTTTCTCCCTGAAAAGCCATTCCGCTAAAGTCCACGATAAGATAGCACCAGCTGCAGCTGCGATAGTGTTCACAAACGCCAGTGCAGCGATACTATTTGCACTTCCGGCCGAACCTGCATTGAAACCAAACCAGCCAATGAATAATATAGACGTTCCCATAAATACCATAGGTAGGTTATGAGGTTTAATGGCTTCTTTCCCTAAGCCGGTACGATGCCCAAGTAAGTAAGCACCAACTAAGCCTGCAACAGCCGCATTAATATGAACAACCGTACCTCCAGCAAAATCTAATGCGCCATCTTGCGATAAAATACCGCCTCCCCACACCATATGTGCCATTGGCAAATAAGCAAATGTAGTCCAAATAAGGGTAAAAATTAAAATTGCAGAAAATTTAATTCGCTCCCCTAATGCACCAATCACTAATGCAACCGTTAAGCATGCAAATGCACCTTGAAACACGACGTGAATAAATTGAGGGATCGGCCCAGATAAGCTTTCCACAGTAATATCTTTCAACATAATCTGGCTAAAACCACCGATAAAATCATTTCCCTCACTAAAAGCTAAACTGTATCCATAAACAATCCAAATAACAGACACCAAAGCAAAAATAACGGCAGTTTGAGCCATCAAAGAAAGAACATTTTTACTTCTTAGTAACCCGCCATAAAATAATGCGATACCTGGTAGTATCATAAAAATAACTAAAGCAGTCGCTATCATCATGAATGCGTTATCCGCTTTATCCAGAGTTTCCTCTGCAGCAAACACGGTTATTGGAAAACCACCCATTAATAACAATAAGAATAAGTATTGGAACCCTTTGCGCATAGTTGCTCTCCTACAGTGCTTCGTCTTGTTTTTCACCTGTACGAATACGTACTGCTTGCTCTAATGACAAAATAAATATTTTTCCATCCCCAACTTGGCCCGTATAAGCTTTTTTTTCAATTGTTTCAATTACCTGCTCCACCAACTCATCAGAAACGGCTATTTCCATACGTACTTTAGGTAAAAAATCGACAGTATATTCAGCACCTCTGTACAATTCGGCATGTCCTTTTTGCCTCCCAAAGCCTCGAACTTCAGTAATGGTAAGCCCTTGAACTCCAATATCTGATAACGCTTCTCGAACTTCATCTAATTTAAATGGCTTAATGATCGCGATGATATATTTCATGTTCACTCCTATAAGTCAGGTGAATAAACTGCTCAATACTTTGAACAGCACTGACGTTATAGCAAACCGTGTGCCAAAATATATTTACTCATATAATTCAATAAGAAAGGACGAAATAAAAAACCACTCGGATGAGTGGCTTTAGAGGATGCATTATAAGAGTGCAGAATAATTAACTAGGTATAGCCTCAACTTCAGCATCACTATGGGCATTCAGTGATTCCCCAACTTGTTGCAACTGGTACATTTGATAATAACGTCCTTTTTGTTGCAAAAGCTGTGAATGTTTGCCTTGCTCAACAATTGCACCACGATGTAACACAACGACCTGATCAGCATCGACGATCGTCGATAAACGGTGAGCTATCACCACTAACGTAGTATGTTGGCGGATCACACGTAATGCTTTTTGTATCGCTTGCTCTGTTCCTGAGTCAATATTCGCGGTTGCTTCATCCAAAATTAAAATTTTAGGTGTCACCACAAGTACTCGGGCCATCGCTAGTAATTGCCTTTGCCCAACAGATAACGTATTTCCTTGTTCACCGAGCACGGTATCTAACCCATCAGGTAACCCACGAACCAATTCCGCAAGCTGAACAGTTTCAAGAACTTCCCAGACTTTATCTTGGCTAATTTCACGTCCTAATGCGACGTTATCAAAAAAAGAAGCGGCGAGAACAACAGGGTCTTGTTGCACCATTGCAATACCATTACGTAATACTTGATGAGATAGTGAACTTAAATGACGTCCATCAAGTAAAATATCCCCTTCTTGCCATGGGTAATATCCCATAATTAAATTTGCAATGGTACTTTTACCACTTCCTGTATGGCCGACCAATGCAATAAAATTATTATCAGGCACTTGTAAATTAATATCTTTAAGCACAATGTTGTTATCACGATAGGCAAAGGATAAATGGTTAATTGAGATTGAACCACCTTGTAACGGCTCCATACTTTCGCCATAGCCTTGTTGCGGGCTATCCATTAATTCAAAAACACGCTCACCAGAAACAACGGCTTGCTGCAACATTGACTGCTGAGAAGTTAATTCAATGAGCGGTTCATTCAAGCGGCCTAAATAATTAATAAAAGCATATAAAACACCAACACCAATAGTGGTCGTTCCTTCGAATCCAAATAGCAATAGTAAGCCACATAATACTGAAGCAGAAAGTAAGCTCAGCAATGGCCTTAACAATAAGCCATCAAGTTTTAATGCTTTCATTCTTGCAAAATAATGGTCTTGGCTAATACTTTGCATTTTTTCGCCAAACCTAGCTTGCTGGATAAATTGCTGAATAACCGTCATGCCATTAATAACTTCATTAAAACCGTTATTAATATCAGCAAGATAAGATCTTACACGACGTACAATCGGTGTGCTTAAGCGCTGATAAACAAGCATTACCACAAATACGGCAGGAAAAATCATCACTGCAATTGATGCCATACGCCATTCCAATGAAAACATGGCAACCAGCATGGCACAGATCAGCGCTAAGCTTCGAAAAACGGTTGGTACAACCATTACAAATAGATCTTTAATAACTTCAGTATCATTTGTAACTCGTGAAATTAACTGACCAACTGGCTGTTTATCAAATGCACTTAGAGGCTGCCTAAGAGCGGCATTCATCACATCTGTTCGCAATGTTTGCACTACCCCCACAGAAGCTTTATTAAATAAAATAATTTGATAGTAATGTAATAGTGCAGCAATAACTTGGAGCAATATAAAACCAACAGCCATATATAAAGCCAGTGGCATGATAATTTGTTTTTTCGCTATCATGTTATCAATAAAATAACTGATTAGCAGAGGCCCACTAACTTCTGCAATAGCAGCTAACCATAGCATTGCAATGGCAATACCCATGGTTCCTCGGTACGCTTTTCCGTAAGCAAGTAAACGCTTAAGTGCTGGCCATAGCGGTTTCTTTTGGCTCATAGATCACCATCCAAAGCTGCTTCAATCTGTTGATATTGATACATATCTTTATACCAACCCGATTGCTCAATAAGCGTGTCATGTCTACCTCGGCTAACAATAGTACCTTGAGATAGCACTAGAATATTGTCCGCTTCTACCAATGCAGATAGACGATGGGCGCTGATAATCATGGTTCTATCTTCTCGCCAATGACTTAAATTTTGTAAAATTGTAAACTCAGTCTGCCCATCAACGGCAGAAAGTGCGTCATCCAACACCAAAATTTCCGCATTCTGCAAGATAGCCCTTGCGATAGAAATTCGTTGTTTCTGTCCGCCTGATAACATGACGCCACGCTCACCAACCTGAGTAGAATAGCCTTCAGGTAAACGTAAAATATCATCATGTACACAAGCGATAGACGCAGCCTGTTCAATTTCTTCTTGAGTGGCGTCAGGCCGCCCAAGCGCGATATTCCCTGCGACTGTATCTGAAAACAGAAATGGAGACTGATTTACGATAGATAACCGAGTACGCCATTCATCTAAACGAATTTCGGGTAGCGGCAAACCTTGATAGCAAATAACCCCTTCCGTAATATCAAACTGACGTTGTAATAACGTCAACAATGTTGATTTTCCAGATCCTGTTGGCCCACATATCCCTAAAAATTGCCCAGGTTTTAGGTCAAAATTAATATCATGCAATGCTGTTCTTGTGGTTTCTGGATAACAAAAGTTGATGATATTCACATTCAAATTTCCCTTTTCAGGCTGTAATGAATGCGAACCATCCTGAATAACTAACGGTTCATTGAGCAAACTTAGAATACGGCTATAAGCCGCACTACCTCGTTCAACGATATTAAACATCCATGCGAGAGCTAACATCGGCCAAATCATTAACCCTAGATACATTACAAAGCTCGTTAATTCGCCTAGCGTCAATGTGTCGTTTAATACCATCCAGCTTCCCCCTGCAATAGCGAGTAAGTTGGCCATACCAATCGCCATAAAAATAGTGGGGTCAAAACGCGCATCAACTTTAGCAACGTGCATATTGCGACGCCCTGCCTCAGTAGCTACCTGTTCAAATTGATTTGATTGATGATCTTCAAGGCCAAAAGCTTTAATCATACGGATACTTGTTAAACTTTCTTGTGCATGATTATTTAAAGACGAAAATGCCCCTTGGGCATGCTTGAAACGCTGATGAAGCTGATCCCCATAACGTTTAATGATTAATGCCATAATTGGCATTGGAATAAGTGCAAGTAAAGTAAGCTGC
Source organism: Providencia sp. PROV141 (assembly GCF_028481645.1). Lineage (NCBI taxonomy): Bacteria > Pseudomonadati > Pseudomonadota > Gammaproteobacteria > Enterobacterales > Morganellaceae > Providencia > Providencia sp. PROV141. The sequence continues at coordinate 88,473 of NZ_JAMPPR010000021.1, forward strand.
CAACTAATTTCAACGCTCATCATGATGAGCACCGCACACCCCATCACTAATGAGTCAACTAATGTTAAAACCCCTTCACCTGCAGCAAACACAACTCGGTCAACATCATTTGTTGTACGTGCAATTAAATCCCCTGTTCGATATCTAAGGTAAAATGCTTGGTTTTGCAGACTTAATTGCCGATAAAATTTTTGTCGTAGTTGTACGGCTAACTTATAAGAAGCACCAAATAGCCACAAACGCCAAACATAGCGCAAACCATACACAACTAATGCAATCAACAGCATGACTAAAACATAAGTGATCAATTGCTTTGTCGACATTGTTCCTTTACTTATTCCATCAACAACAACACCAACAATGCGTGGGGGAACTAATTGTAAGATTGCAATGATAATTAAAAAGCAAACAGCGCCGAGATAGCGCCGCCATTCACTCAAAAAATACCAACTTAGTTGTGAAAATAATCGCACGTAATACTGCCTTGAATATATTGATTTATTGGTGCCTAAGAATGAGAGCCCGTAATTATCTAAGTTATTACAGGGTTAATCAGGAATAGGCAATACTGTCGTATACTTGATTTTTTCCATTGCAAAGCTTGAAGTTACATCGATTAAACCATGAACACCATTAACTAACTTTTTATAAAATAAGTCATATGATTTCATATCATGTACTTCTACTTGCATAAGATAATCATACTCCCCAGCCATACGATAAAACATCAGAACTTCAGGAAGTTGACTAACAAAAGAAACAAATTGCTCATACCACTCACTATTATGATGCTGTGTTTTAATTGTCACAATCACCGTTAAACCTAAACCTAACTTCTCACCGTCGAGTAAAGTGACTCGCCCTCGAATATAACCTTCATCTTCAAGCCTTTTTAACCTTTTCCAGCACGGAGTAGATGTTAAATTAACAGCTTCAGCAAGGGTATTTAAGGATAGGCTGCTGTCATTTTGCAATAAACAAAGCAGTTTTTTGTCTATTTTATCTAACATGGTTGCTCTCTTGACTTGGGTGTAAGTGCTTTTATCATTATTTTATTAGCCGTATAACTATATTATGCAATAATTGAACAATTAAAAAACAATAAAAATGTCACCAAATGCCATGATTATAGAATATTTTTATACAAATGACCAAATCGACATATAAATAGTACTTCAATCAAACTAATTTGATAAAAATAGAACTATGAATTACATCCCAGTATCGCTAACATGCTTTACTCTCTTCCCATCACATTTTAACAATGATATATCACCAAGGAGTACCTATGAAACGCGCAGTTGTGGTTTTTAGCGGAGGCCAAGACTCAACAACCTGTCTTATTCAAGCTTTGCAAAACTATGATGAAGTTCATTGTGTTACTTTCGATTACGGCCAGCGCCACCGTTTTGAAATCGAAGTCGCACAGAAATTGAGCGTGTCTTTAGGTGCTACAGCACATAAAGTGTTAGATGTCACATTACTCAATGAATTAGCAATCAGCAGCTTAACTCGAGATAACATCCCAGTTCCTGATTTTGCAGAAAGCGAGTCCAGTACTTTACCCAGCACTTTTGTTCCTGGACGCAACATTTTATTCCTCACACTAGCCGCAATTTATGCCTACCAAGTACAGGCAGAAGCAGTAATAACCGGTGTTTGTGAAACTGATTTTTCAGGTTACCCAGATTGCCGAGATGAATTTGTCAAAGCCCTTAATCATGCTGTAGGCCTCGGTCTTGCCAAAAATATTCGCTTTGAAACCCCGTTAATGTGGTTGAATAAAGCCCAAACATGGGCTCTTGCCGACAGCTATGGCCACCTTGAAACCATCAGGCAACAAACACTGACTTGTTATAATGGTATTCAAGGTGATGGTTGCGGTGAATGTGCTGCCTGCCATTTAAGGAGCAAGGGCTTAAATGAATATTTAAATGATAAAGAAGCCATCATGCTCTCATTAAAACAAAAACCATAATGAATTAATCAAACACACAGCCTACCATTAGCTTATTCGTAATATTCAAGCTAAGTAGGCTAGTTTTGAATAAAATCTTCAGAGCTCACCTTGAATGACTCTAACTTCTCACGCAGCTGTTCATCGATGACAATCGCTTTATTTTCTATATTATCAATAAAAACAAATGTCACATATGCATCTGAAACAACCTCTTGGATTCCTGCTTTAGTGCGAATTATTTGTTGGTAACATACTGCGCTTTTACTGCCTATTTTGTCCATACGGGTCACCACAGTCAGCTCATCACCGAGTAAGACGCCTTGGATATAATTTACATTAATATTCACCGCAGCCATTGTTAAATTGTTTTTTATGGCCCAACTAATAAAATTGCGTTTGTTCATCCACTCCCAACGGTCTGCTTCATAGAATTCTAAGTAGCGTGCATTATTAACATGCTGAAAAACATCTATATGATAACCATGAACTTTAATGTGTGTTGTCATAACTACTCCGACCAGTTTATTCTTTAGTAACATAAAAATAACAAATGTACGGAAAATGTGCTGAATGATTATCAATAATAAGACTTAGCTCGCAAATTATTTACAAAAGGCTTAGTTTTCTGATTAATTATCAACCTTTCAATATATTCCCCCATACTCTGTATGGGGGGATTTAGTTACAAAGTTAACTTATTTTTATTCTTTTCTAAAAATGCAGGACCTATCCCCTGAACTTCTAAAATATTTTCAATGGAATTAAAAGCACCATACTTTTGCCTATACTCAACGATGGCTTTAGCTTTCTGCCGACCTATACCTGTAAGTTTTTCGGCAAGTTCCTCTTCACCCGCTAAGTTAATATTTACTTTGTCAGATTGCTCATGATTAGTTGATGGTGAGTTATTACTTACTTGTTTCTCTTGAATGGCAGCCGCAGTGGTTTTTTCTGGCTCAATTTTCTTAGCCAAAGAAAAAGAAGAAAATGAGCATAATAAAGAAAGGAGCAGAACAATACCTAATCTGCATTTATTGACTGAATTCCATAACATATTTGTTCTCCTGTGTATGTTGAGACATAACTATGCCATAGAAAAATATGGAACTCTTTTCAATAAAATTAAAAATACGAAAGGCCACCCAAAGGTGGCCTTCTGTTCATAACGTTGCAATTTTACTTGCGAAGCTGCTCGCAATTATTCAATATTCAGCACTTCAATTTTTGCATTTTCACGCAAGTTAAGCATCAAAGCTTCGTTAACCGCAGAACTCATAGCACCTTGGTATTCACGAGTTAGTTGTTTTAACTCGTCATCTGTTGGTTGGCCTAATGTGACTTTATCTAGCTGAATAACCACATAGTTATCAGACTCGTCACGCGCAAGTGCGTAGCTTGGTTTACCATCAACAGGTTGTGGCATTTCCATTGTCGCATTGATAACCGCTGTTTGTGGCATTAAACGAGAAACGGTTTGAGCATCAGAGAATTTAATCCCCGTAGCACTTAGAGCTTCAGCCCCTTTACCCACTTTTAACTCAGTAAGTAATTTATCGCCCGTAGCTTTCAACTCTGCTTCGGCTTTTTGGCGTTTAACCAGTGTTTCAATTTCTGACTTAACCTGTTCAAAAGGTTCAACACTTTCAGGTTTGTACTCTGTAACACGCACAACAAATGCACGGTCACCTTCCACGTTAATAACGTCTGAGTTGATTCCTTTAGAACCATTTTTATCCACTAAACGGTCGCTAAATACTTCACTGACCACTTTAGGGAAATTAAGTGCAGCAGGTGGGTTTGTTCTATCAAACCAATCCGTTGTCACAGCTTTCAAACCAGATACAGATTCAACTGAGACTAATGATTCCATATCACTAGTAGCCGCTTCACTGACTTTTTGCTGTAAATCATAGAATTGCTTAATGTTTTTATCTTGAAGTAAGCTAGTTTTAATACTTTCTTCAACTTGCTCAAATGGTTTAATCGATTCTGGTTTAATATCATCTAAACGAAAAATAACATAGCTATTTTGTGATTTAACAGGTGCCGAAAGTTGCCCTTTTTCTGTTAATTTAGCATCCACAATCTCGCTTGGCGTTGATGCAGCTTCCATCCAGCCAATCAAGCCTTTTTGCCCTGCACTGAACTTATCCGTTGATTTTTCAGCGGCTAACGTTGCAAAATCTGCACCTTGTTTTAATTCACTCAGAATATCATTCGCTTCTTTTTCAGAAGCCACCTGAATCATACTGTACTGCTTTTGCTCTGCTTGAGTATAATTTTTCAGGTTTTGCTCATAATAGGCTTTTACTTCTTCATCAGACACTGTTGCTGGTGCCATCGATGCTGCATCCATTTCAACATAGCTTACTTGCACCTTCTCAGGTGAGATAAAGCTATTTTGGTTAGCATCATAATAAGCTTTTAATTCTTCTTCAGAGGCTGTTTGTTTTGCTTGAACCTCTGTTAAATCTAAAGTTGCAGTGCGAATTTCACGCTCTTGCATAAATAATTCAGCATACGCTTTGACTTCAGATGGTAAAGCGAAATCGGTTCCAGTAAAGGTTTTGGCTAGCTGAGCACGTGTAAGATCTTGGCGAATTTGAGCCGCAAGGCTATCTGCATTAATGTTGTTACGACTTAAGATCTCACGATATTTTTCGCTATCAAACCGGCCATCTGTTTGAAAAACAGGCATTGAGAAAATATATTGCTCAATTTGCTGATCGCTTGCTGAGAGTTGTAGTTCATTAGCATACTGATTAATCAATTCATTGTTAATCAAGTTATCAAGAGCTTGGCGGCGCAGTAAATTCATGCTTTCTTCATTACTAGCGACTTCTGAAAATTTATCCCCCAGATACTCTTGTAATGATTGGCGCTCTTGTTGAAAAGCTTGCTGTAGCTGCTCTCGGCTTATTGACTGCCCGTTAACTTCAGCGGCATTATTTGCACTGTTACCACCAAGGCCACCCATCATAACGCCACCCAACACGAATGAAAGGATAATCAGCGCCAGTATTATTTTGAGCAAAGGACTATTCGCCTTTGTGCGTAAATTTTCCATCATAAAAAGGCTTAACTCCGCTTTGTTGAATTCAATTTCCTGATAATACGCTAATCTTAACTCAGAAAGAAAAAAAAGCGCACCATTTCAATGGTGCGCTTATATATTAGCTGATTAAAGACATTCCGTCAGTTTGAGTTTTCGCAAAAATACGAGAAAGACAAACTTAAATACCTAATTAGCTATTTACAGCGTCTTTAAGACCCTTGCCTGGACGGAAAGCAGGAACTTTTGCCGCAGCTATTTTAATTTCTTTACCCGTTTGAGGGTTACGGCCTGTACGTGCTGCACGCTCACGAACAGAGAAAGTCCCAAAGCCAACTAGAGCAACATCGTCCCCTTTACTCAAAGAACCCGTTACAGTAGCAACGAACGCGTCAACAACACGACCTGCTGCAGCTTTAGAAATATTCGCATCAGAAGCGATTTGATCAATCAGTTGAGCTTTATTCACTCTTATCATCCCCATATTAGTTGGACTATAAATCTCTTAATTAACTATAGCAGTTATTAGTATAGTTAATTAATGATGCAGCCGTTATATCAATCCTGATTACCAATGGCAAGAGAACAGATTGCATACAAACAATTATCAGAATCATCGTTAAATTAGCGATGAAAAAAAAGGCTGACAAGCCCTAAATTAGCTGTCAGCCTTAATTTTATACAAACTTCTTGATTCAGCTCACTCTTTTAGCTTTCTTTTTAACTACTTCAGCGCCAAAAGGAGGATTAACTAAAGCCAAAGATAAGACTTCTTCAATCGTTTTCACAGGGTGAATTTCAAGATCTGCGATCACATTTTGAGGAATTTCTTCTAAATCACGTTCGTTTTCTTTAGGAATTAATACTGTTTTAATCCCTCCACGGTGTGCCGCCAATAATTTCTCTTTTAAGCCACCAATTGGGAAAACTAACCCTCTTAATGTAATTTCACCCGTCATAGCAACATCTGCTCTCACTGGATTACCCGTTAGGCAAGAAACTAATGCTGTAGACATCGCAATACCTGCACTTGGACCATCTTTTGGCGTTGCCCCTTCAGGTACGTGCACATGGATATCGCGTTTTTCATAAAAATCACCATTAATACCCAGTTTTTCCGCTCGAGCCCTAACAACCGTTAATGCAGTTTGAATAGACTCTTGCATCACTTCACCTAAAGAACCGGTATAAGTTAGTTTGCCTTTACCGGGCACACAAGCAGTTTCAATAGTGAGTAAGTCACCACCAACTTCAGTCCAAGCAAGGCCTGTAACTTGCCCAACACGGTTTTCTGTGTCTGCTTGGCCGTAATCAAAACGACGAACGCCCAGATAATCTTTCAGGTTGTCAGCATTGATTTCAATGTGCTTGAGCTTTTTGTCCATAAGTAGCGCCTTAACCGCTTTACGGCACAATTTAGAGATTTCACGCTCTAAACCACGAACTCCAGCTTCACGAGTGTAATAACGAATGATGCTCATTAAAGCACTATCATCGATAGTTAACTCATTCTTTTTCAACGCATTACGTTCAATCTGCTTAGACAGCAAATGTTTTTTCGCAATATTCAGTTTTTCATCTTCTGTATAACCAGAAAGACGAATCACTTCCATACGATCTAACAATGGCGCAGGGATGTTCATTGAGTTCGATGTTGCAACGAACATCACATCAGACAAATCGTAATCCACTTCTAAGTAGTGGTCGTTAAAGGCAATATTTTGCTCTGGATCAAGCACCTCTAGCAACGCAGAAGCTGGGTCGCCACGCATATCAGATGACATTTTGTCAATTTCATCCAGTAAAAATAGTGGGTTTTTGACCCCTACTTTTGCCATCTTTTGGATCAGCTTACCTGGCATTGAACCAATATAAGTACGACGGTGGCCACGGATTTCAGCTTCATCGCGCACCCCACCTAATGCCATACGTGTATATTGGCGCCCCGTAGCCTTAGCAATAGATTGCCCCAAAGAGGTTTTACCTACACCCGGAGGCCCAACCAAACAAAGGATTGGCCCTTTAATTTTACTGACGCGGCTTTGCACTGCCAGATACTCTAAAATACGGTCTTTCACACGCTCTAAACCGTAGTGATCGGTATCTAACACTTCTTGTGCTTTAACTAAGTCTTTTTTGACTTTGCTACGTTTATGCCATGGAACCTGTACCATCCAATCAATATAGCTACGGACAACAGTAGCTTCTGCTGACATCGGAGACATCATTTTCAGCTTCTGCAATTCTGCTTCGGCTTTTTCTTGTGCCTCTTTTGGCATTTTCGCTTCTTCGATTTTACGTTTTAGCGATTCATATTCGTCTGGCGCATCGTCCATTTCACCCAGCTCTTTCTGAATAGCTTTCATTTGCTCATTCAGATAATACTCGCGCTGGCTTTTTTCCATCTGTTTTTTAACGCGGTTGCGGATGCGTTTTTCCACTTGCAGCAACTCAGTTTCTGACTCCATCATGGCCATCAAAAACTCTACGCGTTCAGCAATATTTGCCATTTCTAAAACGCGTTGTTTATCTGCTAATTTTAATGGCATATGTGAGGCAATGGTATCTGCTAGTTTATCTAGCTGATCTTGCTCAATTGCATGTAACGCGGTTAATACTTCAGGTGGAATTTTTTTATTCAGTTTTATATAGCTTTCAAACTGACTAACGATAGTGCGATACAACACTTCGTTTTCTTTTTCATCGAGTGTATCTGATGATTGAGAACCCGCTGCTGTTTCATCATACGCTGCGTGTTCAGATTCATTATTTTGTTCTGTTGCCAAATACTCTGCTTGCGCTAAGAAATATTCGCCATTATCTGTCAAACTGGTAATACGTGCGCGTCGTAGGCCTTCAACAAGGACTTTAACGGTACCATCAGGCAGTTTTAGCATCTGGATAACGGATGCAACTGTACCGACAGCAAATAAATCATTCACCCCTGGCTCATCAGTCGAGGCTTCTTTTTGCGCAACCAGCATTACCTGCTTGTCATGATCCATCGCTGCTTCCAGACTGTGAATGGATTTTTCACGTCCAACAAACAGTGGGATCACCATATGTGGGTATACCACTACATCACGCAGAGGCAATACTGGTATTTCAATGCGTTCGGAACGCTCAGGATTCATAAAGCTCTCTCTTCGTTTAGCTCACGCTAGTTTAAGGGTTTCTGTCTCTTGCTTTAAAATTGCTTTCTAAAACAAGGAAACCACACCTCAGAATATAAACTATATGGGGACAAGATTTTAGCATTCAATGGCTAGTTGAACATAAAAAACAAAATGAGGGAAACCCCTCATTTCGTTTGATTAACTATTGAACGTTTTATATGGGATTAGTTATCGCCGGAAGCTTGAGCATCAGGTTTGCTATATATCAATAGCGGCTCTGATTGCTCATTAATGACGTTTTCATCAACGACAACTTTTTCAACATTACTCATTGAAGGAAGGTCATACATCGTATTTAACAATGCGGCTTCAACAATAGAACGTAAACCACGAGCTCCGGTTTTACGTGCCATGGCTTTCTTAGCGATGGCTTTTAATGCTTCCTCACGGAACTCAAGTTCTGTATTTTCAAGACTAAATAAAGCTTGGTATTGCTTAGTTAATGCATTTTTAGGCTCTTTCAGAATCTGAATTAATGCTTCTTCACTTAATTCAGTTAATGTTGCAACAACAGGCAAACGGCCAATAAACTCAGGGATTAAACCAAATTTAATTAAATCTTCTGGTTCTGCCTGCGTTAATAGTTCGCCTTCCGTTGCTTTATCTGATTCACCTTTCACTTCTGCAGCAAAACCGATACCTGAACGGGTATTTAAACGCTGACCGATCACTTTATCGAGTCCTGCAAATGCCCCGCCACAAATGAAGAGGATCTTTGAGGTATCAACCTGCAAAAATTCTTGCTGAGGGTGTTTACGTCCCCCTTGTGGTGGTACTGCCGCAACAGTTCCTTCAATTAGTTTTAGAAGCGCTTGTTGCACACCCTCACCGGAAACGTCACGGGTAATTGATGGGTTATCTGATTTACGTGAAATTTTATCAATTTCATCAATGTATACGATACCACGTTGCGCTTTTTCAACATCGTAATCGCATTTTTGCAATAATTTTTGAATAATATTTTCAACGTCTTCACCAACATAACCAGCTTCAGTTAATGTCGTTGCATCAGCCATTGTAAATGGAACATCCAAATAACGTGCTAAAGTTTCAGCTAAAAGTGTTTTACCACTCCCTGTTGGACCAATTAGCAAAATATTACTTTTACCTAATTCAACACCATCACTGGTTTTATCACCATTACGTAAGCGCTTGTAATGGTTATATACCGCAACAGCTAAAACTTTTTTCGCTTTTTCTTGACCGATCACATAGTCGTCAAGATGCTGCCGAATTTCATGTGGTGTAGGCAGTTCACTACGCTCACGATGCGGCGTAAGTTCTTTGATTTCTTCACGGATGATATCGAGACATAAATCTACGCATTCATCACAAATATAGACTGACGGACCGGCAATCAGCTTACGTACTTCATGCTGACTTTTTCCGCAGAAAGAGCAGTAAAGCAGTTTTCCTGTCCCCTCTTTGCGTTTATCTGTCATCAGTTGACCTCACTTTTATCCATATTGTTTTGTTTTCGTTGATTAAAAAACAAAACAACGATTTTCTTTAAAATAGTTTATGGTATGAACTAATTATACCAAAAGTTAACCCATTAACGGCTACTATAAATTTGGTCGACTAAACCATACTCTTTTGCTTCATTTGCAGATAAGAAACGGTCACGCTCTGTGTCTCGAGTAATTTCTTCAATGGATTTTCCCGTATGCAGAGCCATTAACTCGTTCATTCGAGATTTCACTTTAAGAATCTCTTGGGCATGGATTTCGATATCTGACGCTTGGCCTTGATAACCCCCTAACGGTTGGTGGATCATCACGCGTGAATTTGGTAAGCAGAAACGTTTACCTTTGGTACCCGCCGTCAATAAAAAAGCCCCCATGGAACAAGCTTGCCCCATACAGATAGTGCTTACATCAGGCTTGATAAACTGCATCGTATCGTAAATTGACATTCCTGCGGTAATAACACCACCTGGTGAATTAATATACAAATGAATGTCTTTTTCAGGGTTTTCTGCTTCAAGAAATAACATCTGAGCGACGATTAAATTCGCCATATGGTCTTCCACTTGACCAGTCAGGAAGATAATACGTTCTTTTAATAGACGTGAGTAAATATCATACGAGCGCTCACCACGAGAAGTTTGCTCTATGACCATAGGCACAAGGGCCATTTGAGATGCTAATTGTTCCTGACTGCCAAAATGTGACATCGAAATCTCCTATTAAAAACGTTCTGGTGCTTGCGCCTAATTTGCTGTCTGCCTGCTATTTTGAGCAGAGATCATGCCACAAACAACGGTTTTAAAAAATTCCTGTGTCTGCAGGCTCTTTCAATTCTCTTATTTTTCTAGTTTAGCTAATATTTAACCAAATAACCGCAGAAATAAGAAGAAAATGCAGCTAAGTATGCTGCAGTAAATAAGACGCTCTTTAAAAGAGTTTAACACAAGTCTATTGGGTTACATGGAATTATACCATTAGAAAACCATACTTGATTTTCAAGGGAAACAAAATAACTCAGTTGGTTAATATCACCGTTTTCGACAATGTTAAGCTATTCAAAATAGTTCAAATTGCAATTAAAGCCCCATTTAGACTACTTGAAGTATAGATAATATAATTAGGGTTTAAATGTGTTTTTCAAGGGTATCCTAATTAAATTCGCTAAAGTGATAATTTAAAGGCTTTAATTGACAAAAAACCCGTAGCAGTACACCACGGGTTTCATTATTTTATACAGCAAGAAAAAATTAACCTGCTTGAACTTGGTTCATCAGTTCAGTGAAGTTAGTTTCTTTTTCTGTCACTTTAGCAACTGCCAATACAGTTTCAACAGCTTGTTCTTCTAAAGCTAAATTACGAACGCTGTTCATCAGCTCTTCGTTTTTGCTGTAGTATTCGATAACTTCAGCTGGATCTTCATACGCAGAAGCCATTTCTTCGATCAGCGCTTTAACACGATCTTCGTCAGCTTTCAGTTCGTTTTTGTTGATCACTTCGCCTAACAGCAGACCAATCACTACGCGACGTTTTGCTTGTTCTTCAAACAGTTCACGAGGTAATTCCATCGCTTGTTTTTCGTCGCCACCAAAGCGTTGTGCCGCTTGACGACGCAGAACATCAATTTCACCATCAACAACTGCGGCTGGAACTTCGATGTCATTCGCTTTGATTAAGCCATCAAGAACTTGTGCTTTAACACGGTTACGCACGGCATTTTTCAGCTCACGTTCCATGTTTTTACGTACTTCTGCACGCAGGCCATCTAAAGAACCATCAGCGATACCAAAACGCTTGATGAATTCTTCAGTGAATTCAGGCAGTTCACGTTGTTCTACTTTCTTCAGAACGATAGCAAATTTCGCAGCTTTACCTTTCAGGTTTTCAGCATGGTAGTCTTCTGGGAAGTTAACTTCGATATCGAATTCTTCGCCCGCTTTATGACCAACAACACCTTCTTCGAAACCTGGGATCATACGACCTTCGCCCATAACCAGAGCGAAATCTTCTGCTTTGCCGCCTTCGAATTCTTCACCATCGATAGAACCGGTAAAGTTGATAGTGATGCGAGAGTCAGCTTCTGCTGCCGCTTCAACTTCTTTCCACTGCGCTTGTTGCTTACGCAGAGTTTCTAACATGTTTTCCAGATCTTCGTCTTTTACAGAAACGGCTGGTTTTTCAACTTCAATAGTTTCTAAACCTGCTAATTCGATTTCTGGGTAAACTTCGAATTCAACTGAATAAACAAAATCTTTACCATCTTCGAGTTGCTCAGGCTTGTAGCTAGGCGCACCCGCTGGATTGATTTTTTGTTCAATAATTGCATTGATGAAGTTACGTTGCATTACATCGCCCAGAACGTCTTGCATAACAGACGCGCCATAACGCTGTTTAACGATGTTCATTGGTACTTTTCCTTTACGGAAACCATCAACACGTACTTTTTTAGCAACACTAACTAATTCGCTATTAACTGCTTTTTCAATATCAGTGGCAGGAACGGTGATTGTTACACGACGCCCAAGGCCTTGAGTCGTTTCAACAGAAACTTGCATCTTCTTACCTCAAAATAAATCTTAGTGATCGGTCTACTCCAGAGTTATGCCATTAAATCATAATGGCTGTCTCCCTTCCAGAACCGGGGGCGTTACTTTCGTAACGGTCAATCCCTGATATCAGAAGCGTCCCGAAACCTTACTGAAAATTAGACGCAGCATTATACCGATGCATGCGCCCTGAGTCGAGAAAAGCTGAGAAAAGAAGCGTTTTTTCCTCATTATTTGTGACTTTTCTGACTAAATTTTTTGTTTTTTCACCCAAAATGAAGAAAAAACATTCGCCAAGCTCATCATCGAGCATGGCTGATTATGTAAAGCATAGTCTCAGTGTATTAACTGAAACGAAAAATTACCGATTAACACCGCCAACACCACGACAAGCTGGTGATTTTAACGCGGTGTCAGCAAGCTCATTCCACTCTTGTTGTGTATATGTATGCAAAGCAAGGGCATGGATCCCTCCCGATAATTCGTCCGCTAAAATAGCATAAATTTCGCGGTGACGGGCAAGCATTCGTTTATTTTCAAATTTATCACTCACTAAAATAACTTTGAAATGGCTTTCAGACCCCGGTAACACGTTGTGTTGGTGGCTTTCATTAATGACCTCCAAATGTGTAGGTTCAAAAGCAGCGTGTAACTTTTGGTTCACGAGAGATTGCATACTTTGAGCTGCATTAGCGACCATAAAATGCTCCTTAATTAAAAATTATGCTCAGAGGCAATTATTTTTATTGTACGCATTGATTATTGCTATCTTCTTATTATAGAAATATCCGATAATAACTTACCAATGGTATGATAGCGGCACATTGATGCGAATTTTTTCAAAAATTGTTGTCTAATAGTTCAGGATAAATAAGCCGCTAAGCTTTATATTGTATGACGGCTACCCGCACCATAACGAAACATTGTCAATTAGGAAAGATGAACTGGAAAAAATTATGTTAAGAAAACTGTGTTTTCCACTTTTAGGGTTATTTCTTCTTGCGGGCTGTGCAACCAGCAGCAATACATTATCACTTGAGCCTAAGATAGCTTTACCTGCAAAAAACCCCACATTGAATGCAACTTCAATTAGTGTCAGCAGTGTCGATAACCGTACGAATAAATCCTTAGCAGAAGTGAATCGTAATGGTAGTTTAGTTGTACTGAACCCTTCACGCGATCCTCGTTATCTGATGCAAGAAGCCGTCGAAAAGCAAATGGCTGCACGTGGGTTTATGGTGACATCACCGGCCAATGTGAATTTAGTCGTTCAATTGAATAAACTCGATACCAAAGTAAGTGAAGGCAGCCTGCGCCATAATATTACCGTAAACTCCAGTGTCAGTATTATTGCAACGGCTCCAAATGGCTCGACAAAAACACGCTCATTTACCCGTAATTTTAATACACAAGAATTATTGGCTGCCAATAATGCCAAGATAGAAACGGCTATCAATAGCGCATTAACTGATTTAATTGCAGATATGGCAACAGACCAAGAAATCACCGATTTTATCAGACAAAATTCACGCTATTAATTGAGCAATCATTATCATTAAGTATTAAGCTACCTAAGCTCTCATTGATTGAGCTTGGGTAGCATAGCGCAGCCAATACCTCTGCAGCGCAATGTATTGCAGCAATATCACACTGGCTTAGAGGGAATAATGCCTCGTTTTACTCTACCGAATAACATCACTTTAATCCTTTTAGGCTTTGTTTCTGGTCTACCTTTAGCTTTAACTGCGGGTACATTACAAGCTTGGCTAACAGTTGAAAATGTCGATATTAAAACCATTGGTTTCTTTTCATTAGTCGGACAGGCTTATGTGTTGAAATTTCTTTGGTCTCCAATGATGGACCGCTATACCCCACCCTTTCTTGGTCGCCGAAGAGGATGGCTATTAACCACTCAAATTCTGTTGATTATCAGTATTGCCGCTATGGGCTTTATGAATCCGTCAGAACATTTGTGGTATCTTGCTGCGCTGGCGGTCACTGTTGCATTTTGTTCAGCCTCGCAAGACATTGTTTTTGATGCTTATAAAACCGACTTGCTGAGTGCAGAAGAACGTGGAATTGGTGCTGCAACCTCAGTTATGGGTTACCGGATCAGTATGTTAGTCTCCGGCGGGCTTGCACTTTGGTTAGCGGATAAGTTTTTAACGTGGAAACAACTTTATTTAGTCATGGCAGGGCTAATGATTATCGGTGTTATCGCTACATTACTTGCGAAAGAACCCGAAGAGAGTTGTGCCGCGCCAACGTCACTAAAAAAAGCGATTTACGAACCACTCGCTGAATTCTTTAGCCGGAACAATGCTTGGCTAATCTTACTATTGTTAGTTTTTTACAAACTTGGTGACGCCTTTGTTATGGCGCTCAACACCAATTTTCTATTAAATGCCCTTGGTTTTAGTTTAAGTGAAGTCGGTACTGTCAATAAAACTGTCGGTATGGCCGCAACCATTATTGGGGCGTTACTTGGTGGTTACTTAATGAAAAACATGAGCTTATTTAAAGCTCTGTTTATTTTTGGGATTCTACAAGGTGGCTCTAATATAGGCTATTGGTTCTTAGCGATAACACCACCTCATATCTTAACCATGGGGTCGATTATATTTCTAGAGAATATCTTCTCTGGTATGGGGACCGCTGCTTTTGTCGCCCTATTAATGACACTATGTAATAAATCGTTATCCGCAACGCAATTTGCACTTCTTTCCGCTCTTTCGGCTGTTGGCCGTGTTTACATTGGCCCAATTGCGAGTATTTTCGTCAGTAATTATGGCTGGCCACTATTCTACCTTATTTCAATCGCAGTTGCGGTTCCGGGTGTTTTGCTTTTATTAGCTTGCCGGACATCCCTAATATACACACAATCAACAGGGTTATTTCAACGGCGCCAGCTGTTTGCAAAAGGCTATCGCATTGCCGTATATGCACTTATTACTGCCGTTAGCTTCCTTGCTATTTGGTTACTTTCATTACTTGTATTTTCATTTAGTGGTATGAAAGTTTATCTATTTACGACACAAATTGAATTTTGGCTGAGCTTACCTCACTACCAAAATCTTATTTTTAATACTGGCATTAGTATTGGAGCTATCAGCCTAGTTATTGGTGGTAGTTTAGACTTCCTCGCCGTTCGCAAGACAGTACAACAATAACCCTTTCTATACTTTTCTCATTTATCCCACAATTACCTAAATAAAGTTTATTTATTTAGGTAATTTGATCTTTTTTATAAATTAGATCCAAATAACAAAACAAAGCGATAACATCTAAATATCGTGATTTCGATCACTTCATGCGTGTAAAATATTTCTTAATTACAACTTTCAAGTCTAATATATCACAAGTTACAAATTGGTTAGCTAAAATGTTAATAACTAACGCTTTACTAAACTTCATTAATCAATAAGTGAAAATAATCTATATATGAAAAAAATCATTTACATTGCCACCTTAATTTCTCTCGCAGGTACGGCATATTCTGACGATATTGTTGGCTATAAAAATGGCTTTGCTGATGTCAATGTAAACTATTTAGATTGGTCACATCGTACTGAAAATAAAACAGAAAATACGACACGTAAAAAAGACTTTGCCTATATTGAACTTGAAGGAGGTGCCAATTTTAATTGGGGGGAGCTATATGGCTTTTTTGATCTCGAAAACCCATTCCACAGCCAACACACCGATTCAGGACGAAATAAACGTTATACCATTAAAACGACAGGCCGTTTTTATTTAGGTGATACTGGTTTCAACCTATATGGCCACGTTTATGGCACTTGGTCATTACCTGGTGCCAAATATGGTGGTAATTTCCACGATGTGAACACTTTATATGGTATTGGCTATAACACGACATTCGGTGACTTATGGTTTAAACCTTTTATTGCTCTTAATTACACCGACCAAACATTCTATTCAGGTAATAATGGATATGTCGCAGGTTGGGTAGCCGGTTATAATTTCAACGTATTTGACGAAAATTTCATGATAACGAACTGGCATGAAATGGAGTTTGCAAGGAATAAACGCTATAACGGTGGCAAGAGTAATGGCATAAATGGCGCTCTTGCTTTTTGGTGGAATGTCACAAACCATGTTTCTGCAGGGGTACAATACCGCTATGCTGATAATAAATTAGGCGATACTTTCTACCAAGATGCAATCATTTATACATTAAAGTATACCTTTTAGCATGCGCTAGAAAATTGTATCAGAGTTAATAGTTTTCTTTTTTTTATCAGTAAAATAAGAAATTTTCTTTATGATTTGGCCGATAAAGCAACCAAAATAGCTTTATCGGCAATAAAAACTGTAACTTTCCTTAGCATATTGCTAACCATTTATATCAGTTTCACTATTTTTTCATTTCTTTTGTATATATTTTTCTTTGAAAAATTACTAAGATAATTTACTATTAATTGAGTTTTATCAATGCATACTTATAAATCGCATTAATTTTAACGTTTTCTTTATAAGTTCTTTACATGTGATCATATTAACATAAAGAGCTAACAATTCCGTTTCTTTGCCTTACAATCATTTACACTCGCATAACCTTACCGTAAAATGCCCGCACTGATGAAACGACAATTAGATTCTTGTCATTTGGGGTCGTGGATGAGACTTATGAACTACAAAAAAAGCATCGGAGCAATCTCACTAGCTGTAGCAGCCTTATTACTAGGCGGTTGCGATATGGTGTTGATGGATCCAAAAGGCGCCGTTGGCGTTAAACAAAAAGAGCTAATTCTTATTGCAATTGGCTTAATGCTACTTGTTGTTATTCCTGTTATTTTCATGACGATTATCTTCGCAAGAAAATACCGTGAATCCAACACGTCAGCAACCTACCGTCCTAACTGGGCTCACTCAAATAAAATTGAGTTAGTCTGCTGGACTGTTCCTATCATCATTATCATTATTCTGGGTGCTATCACTTGGAAGACGACACATGAGCTGGACCCGTATCAGCCATTAGTGAGTGATCAGGAACCTGTCACGATTGAAGTTATTTCTGCTGACTGGAAATGGATATTCATTTATCCGGAGCAAGGAATTGCAACAGTTAATGAAATCGCATTCCCTACAGGTGTGCCAGTTAACTTCAAAATTACGTCAGATTCGGTGATGAACTCCTTCTTCATTCCATCTTTAGGTGGCCAAATCTACGCGATGGCAGGTATGCAAACAAAGCTTCATTTAATCGCTAACGAACCAGGTACTTATAAGGGCTTCTCTGCAAGCTACAGTGGCCACGGTTTCTCTGATATGAAGTTTAATGCGATTGCAACACCTGACCGCCAAGGTTTTGATGAGTGGGTACAAAAGGTAAAAGCTTCTCCTAAAACAATGGATACCATGCAGGCATTCGACGAAGTCGCTAAGCCAAGCACAAATGTTCCTGTTACCTACTTCTCTAGCGTGAAACCTAATCTTTATAACGACATCGTTCTGAAGTTTGGTCATGAGCACCATAAAGGTCACGCTCCTGTAGAAACCAAAGAAGAATCTACAGGTCATTCTATGCATATGAGCCATAACGCTCATGCAGCAGGCGCTGAGGAATAAGGGCATGTTCGGAAAATTAACACTAGATGCAGTTCCGCTCCATGAGCCGATCATCGTTGTCACACTGATTGCTATTGTCCTTGGTGGGCTTGGCTTAGTCGGTGTGATCTCCTACTTCGGTAAGTGGAAATGGCTGTGGAAAGAATGGTTAACCTCTGTTGACCATAAGAAAATTGGTGTCATGTACATCATTGTGGCGATGGTCATGTTATTCCGTGGCTTCGCGGATGCTATCATGATGCGTGGGCAGCAAGTTCTCGCTTCTGCTGGCCAAGAGGGTTTCTTAAATCCTCATCACTATGACCAAATTTTTACCGCGCACGGCGTTATCATGATTTTCTTCATGGCAACTCCATTCGTTGTTGGTCTGATGAACTTAGTTGTACCTCTGCAAATTGGTGCACGTGACGTTGCCTTCCCATTCCTTAACTCATTGAGCTTCTGGTTCTTTGTAGTCGGTGTTGTCTTAATCAACATATCTTTAGGGGTAGGTGAATTCGCACAAACAGGTTGGTTAGCATATCCACCATTATCGGGCTTGGAGTACAACCCTGGGGTCGGGGTCGATTACTGGCTCTGGAGTCTCCAGATATCCGGTATTGGTACACTATTAACAGGGGTTAACTTCATCGCCACCATTATCCGTATGCGTACTCCGGGTATGTCGATGATGAAAATGCCTGTATTCAGCTGGGCTGCGTTATGTACTAACGTATTGATTGTTGCTGCTTTCCCTATTTTAACTGTTACTCTGACGCTTCTGACGTTAGACCGTTATTTAGGTACCCATTTCTTCACTAACGATATGGGCGGCAACATGATGATGTACATCAACCTGATTTGGGCATGGGGTCACCCTGAGGTGTATATCCTTGTTCTGCCAGTGTTCGGTGTGTTCTCTGAAGTCGCAGCAACCTTCTCGAAAAAACGTTTATTCGGTTATACCTCATTAGTTTGGGCGACAATCGTTATCACCGTTATGTCCTTCATCGTATGGCTGCACCACTTCTTTACGATGGGTTCTGGCGCGAACGTGAACGCCTTCTTCGGTATCGCCACTATGATTATCGCAATCCCAACAGGGGTTAAGATCTTCAACTGGCTATTTACCATGTACCAAGGCCGCATCGAGTTTAAATCACCGATGCTATGGACTATCGGTTTCATCATCACCTTCTCTGTAGGTGGTATGACGGGTGTTCTGTTAGCCGTACCAGGTGCGAACTTCGTTCTGCACAACAGCTTATTCCTGATTGCTCACTTCCATAACGTTATCATTGGTGGTGTGGTATTCGGATGTTTCGCTGGTATGACTTACTGGTTCCCGAAAGCTTACGGCTTTACGCTGAATGAGAAATGGGGTGTCCGTGCATTCTGGTTCTGGATCATCGGTTTCTTCTTAGCATTCATGCCGTTATATATTCTGGGCTTTATGGGTATGACCCGTCGTTTAAGCCAGAATATTGACCCTGCTTATCACTCAATGTTAGTTGCGGCTGCATTCGGTGCTGCGTTAATCGCAATCGGTATTGCATGCCAAGTTATCCAAATCATTGTGAGTATCCGTGACCGTCATGAAAACCGTGATTTAACGGGTGACCCATGGGGTGGACGTACTCTTGAGTGGGCAACTTCTTCACCACCACCATTCTATAACTTTGCGATTGAACCACACGTTCAAACTCGTGATGCTTGGTGGGATCTGAAAGAAAAAGGGCTTGCTCATAAGAAACCAGCTTCATATGAAGAAATTCATATGCCGAAAAATACCGGCGCTGGCGTTATCATCGCTGCATTTAGCTTGGTTTTAGGTTTCGCAATGATCTGGCACATCTGGTGGCTCGCAATCGTTGGTTTCGGTGGAATGATCGTCACTTGGATTGCAAAAAGCTTCGACGAAGATGTTGATTACTACGTACCTGTGGCTGAAATCGAAGAAATCGAGAATAAGCACTTTGAAGAATTACGTAAGGCAGGTGTGAACGATGTCAACTAATACAATGACTAACCAAAATATCGCCCATGCAGAGCATGGGCACCACGATGCAGGTGGCACTAAAGTATTCGGTTTCTGGCTCTATATCATGAGCGACTTGATCCTGTTTGCTTGTTTGTTTGCTACCTATGTTGTTTTGGCCGATGGAACTGCCGGCGGTCCTGCTGGTAAAGATATCTTCAGTCTGAAGTTCGTATTAGGCGAAACTTTCTTACTGTTAGTGAGTAGTATCACCTACGGCTTCGCAATGATTGCGATGCACAAAGGAAAAATCGGTGCAGTTAACTTATGGCTGTTCGCGACATTCCTGCTAGGTCTTGGCTTCGTTATCATGGAAGTCTATGAGTTCCATGAACTGATTGCTGAAGGCTTTGGCCCTGACCGTAGTGGTTTCTTATCTGGCTTCTTTGCACTAGTTGCAACCCACGGTCTACACGTATCTGCGGGTCTGATTTGGATTGTTATCATGATGATTCAAGTGACTCGTCGTGGTCTGACTGATGTCAACAAAACACGTTTGAACTGCCTAAGCCTGTTCTGGCACTTCTTAGATGTGGTTTGGATTTGTGTATTTACCGTTGTTTATCTTCTGGGGGCTATTTAAATGAGTCATGCAAAAGATGCTCACACTGGAGCAAGCCACGGTAGCGTTAAGACATACCTGATTGGCTTTATTCTGTCAGTCATCCTAACGGTCATTCCGTTCTGGATGGTGATGGAAGGCACAGCGTCAACCTCAACCATTCTTTGGACTGTTGTTGGCATGGCAGTCGTGCAAATCCTAGTTCACTTAGTATGTTTCTTACATATGAATACCTCATCTGATGAGCGTTGGAACTTGGTTGCATTTCTGTTCACCATGCTAATTGTCGGCATTGTTGTTGTCGGCTCGCTGTGGATTATGTACAACCTGAACATCAATATGATGCTCGACTAAAGAGTTGCCGATATGTTTAAGCAATACCTGCAAGTGACCAAACCAGGAATTATATTCGGAAACTTGATATCTGTGATCGGTGGTTTTTTATTGGCTTCAAAAGGGTCAATTGATTACCCACTGTTCGTTGCGACTTTGCTGGGTGTATCACTGGTCGTGGCTTCTGGTTGTGTTTTTAACAACTACATCGACCGTGATATCGACCGTATCATGGAAAGAACGAAGAATCGCCCTTTAGTTAAAGGGTTGATTGATCCGAAAGTTAGCCTGATTTACGCTGCTGCATTGGGTATTGCTGGTATGGTGCTGCTACTTGTAGCAGCCAATGCGCTGGCAATGCTGCTTGCAGTTATCGGTTTCATTGTTTATGTAGGTGTTTATAGCCTATATATGAAACGTAAATCCGTTTATGGCACGCTGATTGGCAGCCTTTCAGGCGCAGCACCACCGGTTATCGGTTACTGCGCTGTTACAAATGAATTTGATGCAGGTGCGTTGATCCTGTTATTAATTTTCAGCTTGTGGCAGATGCCTCACTCGTATGCCATTGCTATCTTCCGTTTTAAGGATTACAAAGCCGCAAACATTCCTGTGTTACCGGTTATTAAAGGAATTTCCGTCGCGAAAACGCACATCTTCCTGTATATCCTAGCGTTTATGGTCGCAACATTAATGTTAGCTATCAGTGGATACGCGGGCTATAAGTACCTCATTGTAGGTGCAGCAGTCAGCTTATGGTGGCTAGGTATGGCAATTTCGGGTTTCAAAACCGAAAATGACGACCGAGTCTGGGCAAGAAAACTGTTTATCTTCTCAATCGTAGCAATTACTTCATTGAGCGTAATGATGTCAGTTGACCCTATAGTTTCAAGCGATACTGTTATAGCTCTCGTCAGATAACTTATCTGTTTACTGATGATAACAATGTCTAAACGGCGGGCCTTCCCCGCCGTTTTTATTTGTCTCTAACTGCTTTTACAACTCACTTTTACTTATTCTGCCTATCCTTATGAATCTATTTTATGGTTAAATAGCCGCTTGCCATTGATAAGCTAGATATTAAATGCACTATTAAAATGCTAATAGATTGATACTAAAAATATAACACCATAGCGTAATCCATATTTGTTCAACTTGTTGTATTTACTAGTATGTGATCTAGGTAGCTGAGAGAAGCCAACACCGCTACAGTACGAAACACAAGTAATTTGATTTAAATAATTTTGCTACAACATAAAACGAATTTATTCAAAATAGTTCGAGTTGTAGCAAGGCGGCAAACGAAGATATCCTAGGGAGCATACATAAGTATGTGACCTAGGTAGCTGAGAGAAGCCAACACCGCTACAGCACGAAATATGAAGAATAAAAATGAATGATAACAAAATGACATCCACAGAGCTTAGATCCACTTGGGGATTAGGCTCTGTTTTCTCCTTGCGAATGCTTGGAATGTTTATGGTATTACCTATTTTGACCAGCTATGGGATGCATTTACAGGGAGCTAACGAGTTCTTAGTGGGTGTCGCTATTGGTATCTATGGTCTTAGCCAAGCTATTTTCCAGATCCCTTTTGGTTTGATGTCAGACAAAATTGGAAGAAAGCCTTTAATTATTATTGGGTTATTCGTTTTTATTATCGGAAGTATCGTTGCGGCATTAAGTGATTCAATTTGGGGAATTATTATTGGGCGTGCTTTACAAGGCGCCGGTGCCATTTCTGCTGCCGTCATGGCACTACTTTCTGACCTAACTCGAGAACAAAATCGGACTAAAGCTATGGCCTTTTTAGGTATTAGTTTTGGTTTAACTTTTGCCATTGCCCTAGTGCTTGGTCCCATTCTCACTAACGTGGTTGGTCTAAGTGGTTTATTTTGGGGAATTGCACTACTTGCAGTTGGTGCTATTGCAGTGACTGTTTTTATTGTTCCTAATACCAATACTCATGTTTTAAACCGTGAGTCTGCATTTGTACAAGGTAATTTAAAAACAGTTTTAATGCACCCTCAACTACTCAAGTTAAATATAGGTATCCTTAGTTTACATACCCTACTGATGTCTAGTTTTGTTGCTTTACCTCTTATTATGACTGATTCTGGTTTTTTAGCGAAAGACCATTGGAAAGCCTATTTAATCACGATGTTAATCGCCTTTGTCACTGTACTTCCTTTCATAATTTATGCGGAAAAATACCGCAAAATGAAGCAGGTCTTCTTATTTTGTATTGTCGTTTTAGCATTGGCTGAAATTACCTTATGGCTTTCTGATAATCACTTATGGGTGATTTTCTTAGGTATTCAACTATTTTTTATTGCTTTCAATATTATGGAAGCCATTTTACCGTCGCTCATAAGCAAAGAGGCGCCTGCGGGCTACAAAGGAACAGCCATGGGCGTTTACTCCACCAGTCAGTTTTTAGGTGTTGCCATTGGCGGTATTGTCGGTGGGTGGCTGTATAACTTTGAAGGCGCGAGTACAGTCTTTATTGGTGGCTTAATTTTAACGATTATCTGGTTTATCGTTAGCTTAACCATGCAACAGCCGCCTTATGTCAGCAGTATTCGTATCGAGTTGCCTAAACACGTTAAGAATACCCGAGCTCTTGAACAGAGGTTGCAGGCGCAACATGGTGTCATGGAAGCGTTAGTTGTAGACGAAGAATTAAGTGCTTACGTTAAAGTAGATAGGAAAATTATCAATCGAGAGCAGCTTGAAGCGATCATTAATCAATAAGTCAGAATTAGCCCGTCAAAACGGGCTAACAATTTAATATCGAAATTATTAATCACGAAAATTATTAAACTGGAAAGGTTGGCCTAAGTTACCGCCGCGCACTAATGCCATGACAGATTGTAAGTCATCACGCGCTTTTCCCGTTACACGTACTTGGTCGCCTTGTACCTGAGCTTGAACTTTCAATTTGCTGTCTTTAATTAGTTTCACAATTTTCTTAGCAATGGCGCTATCAATACCTTGTTTGAAAGTTACTTCAACACTGTAAGTTTTTCCACTGTGAACGATATCTTCAGGAACATTCAACACCGCCCCATCAATACCACGCTTCGCCATTTTTTCTCTTAAAATATCAACTAATTGAAGTACTTGGAAATCAGATTCGCTAGTGATTTTAACCGACTCATTTTTGTCATTAAGCTCAAAACTGGCTTCGACATTTTTAAAATCCCAACGGCTGGTTAACTCACGCTGCGCATTTTCTACCGCATTACGCACTTCATTCATTTCAACTTCAGATACAATATCAAATGATGGCATAGCTAAAACCTCTACCAATAATTTTTTAAGTTATATGCATGATAACGTCTTTACTTGCCTCACTTCAAGTTATCAGGGATATGCGCAGCTTCACTAACTACAATTACACTGATTAAAAGGTTATACTGAAAAGAAATCACTTCCGCCTTGCTGAATAAGACGTTAGAGATTATTTCAAAGGGGAAACAATGAAAATAACCCTAATTGGTTGCGGTGCGATAGGTAAACTGTGGCTGGCTTCACTCACGTTACAAGGGCATGACACCCAAGGCTGGTTGCGTGTTGCTCAACCAGATTTATTTGTTGATGTGAATGAGCCCGATGGTCGTAATTTCCGAGAGCTAATCCCTTGTAATAACATTCACCACTTACAAACGAGTGAACTCATTATTATTTGCTTGAAGGCATGGCAAGTTTCTGATGCGCTGCTGCCTTTGCTGGGTAATATCCCAGAAAACACCCCTATTTTATTACTGCATAATGGCATGGGAACGATTGAAGAGCTGGCGCCTTTACGCCACCCTATCTTAGCGGGCGTCACAACCCATGCGGCTTGGCAAGAAAATAACCAAGTATTTCATGTCGCAAATGGAATCACGCATATCGGTGCTATCAATTCCCATGCACAAGCTTACTACCCAATAGCGGATATCTTGCATGAAGCCTTACCTGATGTGGCTTGGCATAATAATATTTTAACCACTTGCTGGCGTAAATTGATTGTAAACTGTGTCATTAACCCCCTAACTGTCGAACATAACTGTAAGAATGGTGAATTAATCCAGCATTCCACGCAAATATCTCGGATCATTGATGAGATATGTCATGTTATGGCGGCAGAAGGGCTGCATACGGATAAAGCAGAGCTGACTGAGTATATTTACGGCATTATCAATAATACCGCTGATAACTATTCCTCTATGTTACAAGATATGCGAAATAATCGCCGTACAGAGATTGATTACATCACTGGCTTTTTAATCAAACAAGCACGAGCTCATGGGATCAGTACGCCTGAAAACGATCGCCTTTACCATTTAGTCAAAAATAGAGAACAACAATATGACGACTTCCGTTCTAATCTGCATCGCTCATGGTAGTGAAGAAATTGAATTTACCACTACTGCTGATTTATTAGTTAGAGCAGGCATTGATGTGACTTTAGCGAGCGTGACGGAAGATGGTTCTTTAACCATTACCGCTTCACGAGGCCTAAAAATTATTGCCGATACCCCGTTGATTAAAGTTGCTGATGAACCTTTTGATGCCATTGTACTGCCTGGTGGTATGACTGGAGCGGAAACATTTCGTGATAGCCCACTGGTTGTGGAAAAAGTTCGCCGAATGCATCTTGATGGTAAAATTGTGGCGGCTATTTGTGCGGCGCCAGCGCTTGTACTTGAATATCACCAATTGTTTCCGCTAGGTAATATGACTGGTTTTCCATCAATGAAAGATAAAATTCCAGCCCATAAATGGGTCGACCGCCGAGTCTACTTTGATGAGCGAGTTAACTTATTAACCAGCCAAGGACCCGCTACTTCCTTTGATTTTGCGTTAAAATTAATTGAGTTGTTGGTCGGGCGCGAAATTGCAGGCCAAGTGGCAGCTCAGTTAGTTTTACCGAATGGGATCAACGATTATTTAGAAGATTAAGTGCGAAAGTATAAGCATAAAAAATGAGTTTAAAAACTACATTAACCAATTGAATTAAAAGAAATTAAAAACAAAAATAGCAGTAAAAAAACTTTGTTAGCCCCCATTTTTTGCTATTATCAGCGACGGGTGCTTGGATCAGTTTGGTTCAAGCATTTGTGAGAGCCAAAAAGACGAAAGCCCCGAATTTAGATGTTAATCTTAATCCGAGGCAGTTTCCAAATCTCAACAATTTGATTCTGTCTCCTTTTAGAAAAGGAGTCAAGAGGAATGGCCAAAATTGCCCTTCTGGGGCTAGTTACCGTGTGTCTTACGGTGTTGTGTTTTTCGTTATTGATGCAAGAAAGGCTATGCTCTTTCAGTATCAGCAGCGGAAGCACGCTGGTTCAAGCTACGTTATCCTGCGATAAGTAGTCTGGTGGGGGAAATTTCCCCCACATTTCTCTTTGTTGATGAGTTGGTGATACAAGCACCCTGTTTTACGTTACGGGCGATAAACCTTTATATTTTCATAACCTTGCTCTTTTAGGTATAGCGCTTGCAAGCGGCTCATTACCCCACGGTCACAATATAATAAATAGGTTTTATCTTTTGGTAAGTCACCAAACTGTGTACTGAGTTTATAAAATGGGATATGTTTAATTTCCATACCTTCAACAGACAACGGCTTATCTTCAAATTCATCAATTGAACGGATATCTAAAATCACTTCATTTTCAATTGAAAGCTCACTCACCATTTCAATTTCAGGGACTTTTTCTAAGCTTTCTTGCGCAATTTGGCGAATATCAATATTTTGCGCTTGTTCAACAACAGACTCTAAAATACCAAAATCAAAATTGTCTTCCTCTGCTTCAATACGTGCCTTCACTGCTTTAACTGTTGGGCTTTTTGAAATCACACCGCAATATTCGGGCATGGTTTTTGCGAAATCTTCAGTGCCAATTTGGCGAGCTAGTTTGATAATGTGTTCTTTATCATGGGAAATTAATGGCCTTAATACTAAGGTATCAGACGCATTATCAATCAAACGTAAGTTTGTTAGGGTTTGGCTGGAAACTTGCCCAAGTGCTTCACCCGTGACAATCGCCTGCACGCCATAACGCTCTGCGACTTTAGATGCGGCTCTTACCATCATACGTTTGAGCACAACCCCCATTTGGCCATCATCAACTTTTTCTAAAATTTCAGCGACAACGGGCTCAAAGTTTACAGCAATAAAACGGACTTTATGGGAGCTACCAAAACGATTCCACAGATAATGTGCGATTTGCTTCACACCAATTTCATGAGCTGCACCGCCTAAATTAAAGAAACAGTAGTGAACACGACAACCACGGCGCATTAACATATAGCTCGATACACCTGAATCAAAACCACCCGAAATGAGTGATAACACATCTTCTTGAGTCCCAATAGGGAAACCACCGATACCTTCAATGCGTGCTTTAACTAAAATAAGTTTATCATCTTCGATTTCTAAGTGAATCGTGGTATCAGGGTCTTTAAGCTTAACTTTTGCAGAGGCAATGTGTTGATTTAACCCACCACCGATATACCGTTCAGCGTCGATAGATGAAAATTCATGTTTACCGCGACGTTTTACCCGCACACAGAATGTTTTATTTTCTAATGATTCACCATAAGCTTCGTGTGTCATTTCGTAAATATGATGTAGACTGGTAAATGGTTTTTCTTCCACTTCAAGAATATGGTGAATACCTGGAATGCGCCCTAGCATGTCACAAATTTCGTCGTGTTTTGTTTCTCCCTTCACACGCACTTCAATGTTATCCCAATTACGGACAACCGAAATCTCTTCGCCAAGTGGTTTAAGCACGTTACGGATATTACTGGTCAAAATTTTAATAAAACGTAGCCTAACAGTTTGGCTTTTAATGGTAATTTCTGGGAATAACTTAATGATAAACTTCATAATAGCTGCATGTTCATGGTGGTTGAGGGCAAATGAATGTGCCTTAACAGAGACACATGACACGTTACCAATTGTCAATAAAGAGGCGTATTATAACACTATCTTGCGGGTTGAATCTAAAAACCCCAATAATAAATTGTAACCGTAGCAAGACTGCGTTAGTCTGCTGAATATTTAAAATCCCTCGAATTAACTGATTTCACATTAGTGGCTAAAGACTATGGCTAAAGAAAAAACTCAGCAAGTTCCGACTGTTAGTTTTGAAAACTCGCTTCAAGAGCTAGAGCAGATCGTCGCTCGCCTAGAATCCGGTGAACTTCCCTTAGAAGATGCCCTTAATGAGTTTGAACGTGGTGTTCAAATTGCTAAACAAGGTCAAAAAGTATTACAGCAAGCAGAGCAACGTGTACAAATTTTGCTAAACGATGACGAAAATAAACCTCTAGCCGATTTTTCACCTGATACTGAATAAATTATGTCTGAACAACATTTAGATAGCTTTACGCAGCAACAAAAGCAAGCCTACGACAGAGTCAATCAATACCTATTAGATGCCTTAAATACGCTGCCGTTTGCAGACCTTCCACTTGCTCAGGCGATGCGCTATGGCACATTATTGGGTGGAAAACGTTTACGTCCATTTTTAACTTATGCCATCGGTTCTATGTTTGGTGTTAGCCAAGAAAATCTTGATGCCCCAGCTGCCGCAGTCGAATGTATTCATGCTTATTCATTAATCCATGATGATTTACCTGCAATGGATGATGATGATCTGCGTCGTGGCCAACCAACTTGCCACATTAAATACGGTGAAGGCAATGCAGTGCTTGCTGGAGATGCATTACAAACATTGGCATTCCAATTGTTGTCATCTGCACCAATGCCAGATGTGACAGACAAAGACCGCATAGCAATGATTGCAGAGTTATCATATGCAAGTGGCTTAGCAGGAATGTGTGGCGGGCAAGCTCTTGATTTAGATGCAGAAGGAAAGCAAGTTGACCTTGAATCTCTCGAGCGCATTCATCAACATAAAACAGGGGCATTAATTCGTGCAGCAATCCGTCTTGGTGCTTTCGCTGCAGGTGAAAAAGGTCAAAAATTACTGCCTGTTTTAGACAAATATGCACAATCCATCGGTCTTGCCTTTCAAGTACAGGACGATATTCTAGATGTTATCGGTGATAGCGAAGTCACGGGTAAACGCCAAGGAACGGATGCTGAACATGAAAAAAGCACCTATCCATCGCTATTAGGGCTTGAAGCAGCTCAAAAAAAAGCACGTGAGCTATATCATGATGCGATAGACGCTTTAGAGACTCTCCAGTCCCATGGATATAATATAGAAATGCTAAGCGCTTTAGCTAATTTCATTATTGAACGTAAAAGCTGACAATATGCTTTGCCTTTTGGCTACAAGAAGATCGATAATTACGGCAATTTATTACCCTAATGCATCTTCGAATCATTCCTATAACCAAAAAAATAGATGGATTACTTCTTAATCACTCGAGTTATAGGCAGACGATAAACGAAGGCAACCCAACAGCAGATAGAAGCTTTATGCTGCTAAATACTGAGAATAGTCATTTTACTGTGGCTAGGTAAGTTGGGTTTTTTATTAATTATAAGTGAGCAACTAATGAGTATTGATATCGCTAAATATCCCACGCTAGCCTTGGCAGAGACACCAGATGAGCTTCGTCTGTTGCCTAAAGAAAGTTTGCCTAAGCTTTGTGACGAACTCAGACAATTCTTACTGAGTAGCGTGGGTCGCTCTAGCGGTCACTTTGCTTCTGGCCTCGGTGCTGTTGAACTCACCGTTGCATTACATTATGTCTATAAAACCCCATTTGATAATCTTGTTTGGGATGTCGGCCACCAAGCCTACCCACATAAGATATTAACGGGTCGCCGTGACCGTATTGATACCATCCGTCAAAAAGATGGCCTACATCCCTTTCCATGGCGCGAAGAAAGTGAATATGACATTTTAAGTGTTGGCCATTCCTCAACATCCATTAGTGCCGGTTTAGGTATGGCCATTGCTGCAGAAAAAGAGCAACAAAGCCGTAAAACAGTTTGTGTGATTGGTGATGGCGCCATCACCGCTGGAATGGCATTTGAAGCAATGAACCATGCAGGAGATGCCGCACCTGACATGTTGGTTATCTTAAACGATAACGAAATGTCTATTTCAGAAAATGTTGGCGCACTAAACAATCACTTAGCTCACTTACTTTCTGGAAAGCTCTATACAACATTACGTGAAGGTGGGAAAAAAGTTTTTTCTAACATGCCACCTATCAAAGAATTACTGAAAAAGACTGAAGAACACATTAAAGGCATGGTCGTACCGGGGACCATGTTTGAAGAATTAGGTTTTAACTATATTGGCCCTGTTGACGGCCATGATGTTGTTGCCTTAGTTCAAACGTTAAAAAATATGCGTGACTTAAAAGGACCGCAATTTTTACATATTATGACCAAAAAAGGTCGCGGCTATGAGCCGGCAGAAAAAGACCCAATTAGCTGGCATGCAGTCCCTAAATTTGACCCAAGTACATTCACTTTGCCCAAAAGCAAAGAGACGGGGCCGACATTCTCTAAAATTTTTGGTGATTGGCTGTGTGAAGAGGCTAAAGATGATAGCAAGTTGATGGCTATCACCCCTGCGATGCGAGAAGGCTCTGGTATGGTTCGGTTTTCTAAAGAATTCCCTGATCAATACTTCGATGTCGCAATTGCCGAGCAACATGCTGTCACCTTTGCCGCTGGCCTTGCTATTGGTGGCTATAAGCCTATCGTTGCTATCTATTCGACTTTCTTACAACGCGGTTACGACCAAGTCATTCATGATGTGGCTATCCAAAAGGTGCCTGTTATGTTTGCGATCGACCGAGCCGGTATTGTGGGGGCTGATGGGCAAACTCACCAAGGTTCTTTTGATATTTCATTCCTGCGCTGTATACCAACCATGGTTATTATGGCTCCAAGTGATGAAAATGAGTGCCGCCAAATGCTACATACTGGCTATCATTACCAAGATGGTCCATGTGCTGTACGTTACCCTCGAGGCACAGGAACAGGCGCTGAGTTACAGCCGTTATCATTGCTGCCTATTGGTAAGGGGATTGTTCGTCGTCAAGGTGAAAAAGTCGCTATCTTATGCTTTGGTACCTTATTAAGCCACGCATTGGTCGCCGCCGAGCAACTTAATGCAACTGTTGTTGATATGCGTTTTGTAAAGCCTTTAGACGAAGCGCTTATCCTTGAAATGGCCAATACTCATGATGTACTTGTCACTCTCGAAGAGAATGCCATCATGGGTGGGGCTGGTAGCGGAGTGAATGAATTCTTAATGCATGAGAAAAAAATCATTCCAACCTTAAACCTTGGTTTGCCTGACTATTTTATTTCTCAAGGTACCCAAGAAGAACTTATTGCTGAACTGGGCTTAGATTCCACAGGTATTGTTAATTCTATTAATAACTACTTAGCCAAATAATTTTTATCTCTAGGAGGGCATTGCATCAACATGCAATGCTCTATTCAATTGCAAAGCCAATCACTCTTATTCTCTTTCTTAATATATTAGAAAATTATTTAACTCTTTGTTATTGCTTACTCGCTAATGTTCAATTAAAAAAATCACCCATGTCACATTTTTATTATATTTCAAGATCATTACAATCAAATATAAAACCAAATATAATCAGTTTATCTACAACGATATTCAGTTATTTACCTAAAATCAGAATATAAACAAAACTTTTGTCTTGAATGTAAATTTTCACAATAAAGGCATGCAAATCATTTTGAAATCCATTAATATGAAGTTTGTCACTGTATGACGGCGTAATTTAGGCTCTGAATTATATTCGAAACCTATCATTATGAAATATAAGTTTTTATATTAAAATAATGATAATTAACATTAAAAACGAATATATTATTTTAACAAATTTAACCAGAAGTTAATAATTAATTATTTTGTTTTCTTAATTAACAAACCAGGAAACAAATAAACGCTATTCCAACTACAATTTGCATATAGTTTCTTTTTATTTAGCCAATTTTAATAAATAGATTTGGGAGCGCTTATGTGTGGACAATATATTAATGAACCCTTGTATTTATCTATCGCAAACTGGGTAATGAAACAAGGCCATTGGACTACGGCTAGAGAA
Organism: Providencia sp. PROV141; assembly: GCF_028481645.1. NCBI lineage: Bacteria > Pseudomonadati > Pseudomonadota > Gammaproteobacteria > Enterobacterales > Morganellaceae > Providencia > Providencia sp. PROV141. Next base: position 120,250 of record NZ_JAMPPR010000021.1, read on the forward strand.
ATATCTAATCACTTTGATATTCCGCATCCTAATGCTGTCAATATTGTTTCTTATATTTTATCTGATGTTGCTGAAATTCAGTGTGAAGTAAAAATGATCCCCAATAAATTATCGGGACGAGGCTGTCAATGTCAGCGGCTTATTAAAGTTAAGAAAATTGATAACCAGCTTTATGCTCGTTTAAGAAGCCATCAAACTGAAAAAGTCACTATCGATTCCCCAATGAAAGCGGCGTCTATGCCACCAAGTGAATTAAATCGAGAACAAAAATGGCAATGGATGCTATCAAAAGCACAGCGTCGTTAAACTTATTTTTCAGTTTTATACCAATAAAAAACGCAGACTTCACCATCTGCGTTTTTTATTTTACGGCCTTTTAGTGAATTACTGCCCCTTAGGTTTTACATCCGTTGTACCAAATAATTTGGGGCGATTAACTTCAAGCTCTGTCAGCGGTTGGGTTTCCTGTAATTGTTGCTGATATCGGCCTGCTAAATCTTGATATTCTTTCGTATTTAACCGCTTCCAATGCAGTTCTTCATCAGTCACTGAGCGTAAAAAACGAGCAGGACTTCCGACCAACATCTGACGATTTTCGCCTTGAAAACCGGCCTTAACAAAACTCATCGCAGCAACAATACTTTCCTCACCAATCACAGCGCCATCCATAACAACACTGTTCATTCCTACCAAAGCATCACGGCCAATAATGCATCCATGTAAAATAGCTCCGTGACCTATATGCCCACATTCATGGACAATGGTCTCGACATCACTATAGCCATGCATAATGCAGCAGTCCTGAATATTCGCCCCTTTTTCTATGATCAAGCGGCCATAATCCCCACGTAAAGAGGCATTCGGCCCAACGAAAACCCCTTCACCAATAATCACATCACCAATCACTACCGCTGATGGGTGTACATATGCGGTAGGATGAACAACTGGGATAACCCCTTCAAAAGCGTAAAAACTCAAAATTCACCTCGCTGCTAGCTTAACTAGCGCCCTTTCCAACTTGGTGAACGTTTTTCGGAGAATGCCAGTGGGCCTTCTGTTGCATCTTCGGAATGTAAAACTGCAGGGTAGTTTGTCAGTACACCACTGCGCATTAATTTATAACCCTCTTCGACAGTGAGCTCCGCTGTCGCGCGGAAAATTTCTTTTAGGGCAGAGACTGCTAATGGCGCACTTTGCGTAATTTGTTCTGCAAGTTCACGAGCTTTATCCATCAGACTCTCAATAGGCACCACATCGTTAGCAATTCCCCAACGTAAAGCTTCTTGTGCATCCATTCTTCTGCCAGTCATCACCATTTCATTCACGATTGGTGCAGGTAAAATTTTAGGTAAACGTAAAACCCCCCCGCTATCTGGAACAATCCCAAGCTGGGCCTCAGGTAATGCAAAGCTGGCATTTTCAGAACAAATTATCATATCTGCCGCTAAAGCCAGTTCAAAACCGCCACCAAATGCATATCCATTCACCGCCGCAATAACAGGTTTGTTTAGATTAAAAATTTCAGTCAAACCGGCAAAACCACCTGGACCAAAGTCAGCATCAGGGGCTTCACCTTCTGCCGCCGATTTTAAGTCCCAGCCGGCAGAGAAAAATCGCTCTCCTGCCCCTGTAATAATTGCAACACGCAACGAAGGGTCATCGCGAAAGTTAAGGAAAACTTCCCCCATTTTGAAACTGGTTTTTGCATCTATTGCATTGGCTTTAGGTCTATCGAGTATGATTTCTAAAATAGCGCCATTTCGGGTAATTTTTAATGATTCGCTCATAATATAATCCTTTCTTCGTCGTGCAGTGATGCTTCAGGTTGCAGGTATGCAACCCGAAAATGTATGCAAAATTAATCAAGTTTGTCGATTATTGCAGATGTTTTTTCAATACTTTTCCAGAGCAGTTACGCGGTAAATCTTTACGTACCTCAACACATGTTGGCACCTTAAATTTCGCCATTTGTTTTTCACAAAAAGCAAAGAACTCTTCCTGAGTTAAAGTCTCCCCTTCTTCAAGCACAATAAAGGCTTTAATCGCTTCATCTCGGATATCATCCGCAACGCCGATCACTGCTACATCCACAATGGCAGGGTGTGAGGCGATAATATTTTCGATTTCACTGCAAGAAACATTTTCCCCACCGCGTTTGATCATATTGCTGCTTCTATCGACAAAATAGAAAAAGCCGTCTTCGTCTTGGTAGGCAAAGTCCCCCGTGTGCATCCATCCCGCTTCATCAAAGGTTTTTGCTGTCGCCTCAGGGTTGTTGTAATACTCTTTAAAAAGGGTTTTACCACGCTCACCTTTCACACAGAGCTCACCAATAATCCCCGTAGCAACACGTTGGTTATTTCTGTCCCGAATTTGTGCCTGATAACAAAAACCCGGGCGACCAATGGACGGCCAGCGACGCATATCACCAGGCCGGTCACCAATCAAACCAACAATAGTCTCCGTCATCCCATACGAAGTTAAAAACCGCTTCACCCCAAACCGGGCCATAAACTGGTCGCGTTCCTCTTCACTTAAATTGAGGTAAAACATCGCTTCTCGTAAACAATGCTCTTTTTCGTTATCCGCCAGCGGCTGGCTTAACAATGTGCGGATCATCATGGGGATAAGTTCGATGACAGTCGCTTTGTATTTCACCACTTGTTGCCAAAAACGGCGTGCGCTGTATTTCTCTAATAACACAAACGTCGCACCGACAGAGAATGCAGCCATAGAAGCTGTACATTGGCAGTCAATATGAAAAGCAGGCATGACCGTTAAATAAATATCATCAGAACGTAAGCTGTTTTGCCAAGAAGAGTAATAACCGGCAAAGCGGAGGTTATAGTGGGTAATAATTACCCCTTTAGGCTTCGAGGTGGTTCCAGAGGTAAATAAAATCTCGGCCGTATCATCGACACTCAATTCAACAAATTGAGTCAATTGCGTATGTTGTTGTGACTGTTCAAACCAAAAGTCAGAAATATGCTCTACGGGTTCAATTTGCGTATCTGCAATCAAAAAAATATGTTCTAAGCTTGTCGCTTCATCAGCGAATACTTGTTGATAAATATCTAAGAAAGAGGAACGAGTGACTACCATTTTGGGTTGGCAGTTCTGCATGATCCAAGCACTTTCATTGTATTTATAACGCGCATTAATCGGGACCATAATCGCCCCAATTTTAGCCAAGCCAAACCAGCAAAAGAAAAATTCCGGGCAATTATCTAAATGTAAAGCCACTTTATCGCCTTTTTGAATGCCATAGGCTAAAAAGAGATTGGCGGTGCGATTAATGTGCTGATTCATTTCTAAATAGCTGAACTTGCTAGTCTTTCCATCGCAGGATTCAAAGATAAGCGCCTGGCTGTTTCCATGGGTTAACGCTAAGTCATCCCACATTTGACGCAAATTTTGTTTACCGATTACATCCATTAATTGTTACCCATCATTTCCCTGATGAATACTCAGCTCAATAGTCATCATTGACCTGAGTACCCATTCAATTAATCAACTATTTTGGCTAGCCCTTTATCGACTAACCCCCGAATATCAGTTTCGCTGTATCCAATATTTTTTAAGATATCTGTCGTGTCCATACCGTGTGATGGCATGCCTCGCCAAATTTGTCCGGGGTTATTTTTGAATTTAGGCATGACGTTAGGACCACGGCAGGTTTTTCCTTCCATTGTTTGCCAACTGGTAATAGATTCGCGTGCAATGTATTGAGGATTGGTTTCTAACTCAGGAATAGTAAGGACTTTGGCGCTAGCAATATTCAATTCCGCGAGTCTTGCTAACACTTCATCAATCGAACGTGAACCTAGCCATTCATCGAGTTTTTCTTCAACTAAAGGCCCATAAGGGCATTCCACACGGTGAATTAGCTGTGTGCCTTCCGGTATTTCTGGTGTACCTAACAGATGCGCCAACCCAATATCTTTAAAAATTTCCTGAATTTGCGTGATACCAACAATTTCCATCACGATATAGCCATCATTACAACTATATAGGCCACACCCTGTGTAATAGGGGTCTTTCCCTTTTGTCATACGTGGGCAGACCTCCCCACCATTGAAGTAGTCCATCATGAAGTATTGCCCCATACGCAACATCACTTCATACATGGCAACGTCAATACTTTCACCTTTTCCAGTCTCACGGGCTTTATACAGTGCTGCCAGTGCGGCAGTTGTCGCCGTCATGCCAGAAAAATAGTCTGCTGTGTAGGGGAAAGCCGGCATTGGCTGGTCTTTATCACCGTTTTGAATCAGATAACCACTGAAGGCTTGAGCAATAGTGTTATACGCTGCGAGGTTGGTATATTGCGGGTCTCCGTACTGCCCAAAACCGGATAAGTGTGCAATGACCAGTTTAGGGTTATGTTCCCAAAGTACTTCGTCCGTGATACCACGACGAGCAAATGCAGGGCCTTTACTCGCTTCAATAAAGATATCGGTTGTTTCCATCAGTTTTAGAAACGCGTCACGTCCTTCATCTTTGAAAATATTCAATGATAACGCACGTAAGTTACGCCGTGACAGCTGTGGGTAGTTGGGTTGAACGCGAATAGTGTCTGCCCAAGCGACATTTTCTATCCAGATCACTTCAGCGCCCCATTCTGCAAACATTTGCCCTGCAAATGGGCCAGCAATTTCAATTCCTGAAAATACCACTCTAACCCCAGCTAGAGGGCCAAATTCTGGCATAGGTAGATGCTCTGCCATGTTCTTATCTCCTGTGAAACAGGGTTGGCCTTCTCTTGAAAGCCATCCCATTACGTTCAGTTATTAGCGGTATTGTTTCAGTACGCTACGGCCTAATGTCAGTATTTGCATTTCATCTGAACCACCTGATACGCGATCCACACGAAGGTCACGCCAGAAACGGGCAATCCGGTGCTCACCTGCAATTCCTACACCACCGAGTACTTGCATCGCAGAGTCCACGACTTCAAATGCCGCATTTGCACAGAAGTATTTACACATTGCTGCATCACCAGAGGTGATCAATCCGTTGTCACTCTTCCATGCAGTTTCATATAACATGTTGCGCATTGAATTGAGCTTGATCGCCATATGTGCAAATTTTTCTTGAATTAACTGAAAACGACCAATAGCTTCACCGAATTGAACACGCTGATTAGCGTAACGAGCCGCATCTTCGAACGCACACATCGCTGTACCATAGTTAGTTAATGCCACTAAGAAACGCTCATGGTCGAACTCTTCTTTTACACGGTTAAAACCGTTACCTTCGCGGCCAAACATGTCTTTTTCATCCAGCTCGACATTATCAAAGGTAATTTCACAACAGCTATCCATGCGTAAACCCAGTTTTTCAAGTTTGTTCACCTTGATACCTGGTTTGCTCATATCTAAGAACCATTCGGTGAAAACAGGTTTGTCTGGTGAATCCGCATCGCGACTCATCACCACAATGTATGGAGTGTAAGCACTACTGGTGATAAAACATTTGCTACCGTTCAAATACACTTTGCCATTACGGCGTTGGTAAGTCGTTTGTAAGCTCCCCACGTCAGAGCCCGCACCCGGTTCAGTGATCGCCGAGTTCCACATTTGTTTACCCGTACCACGGAACGCCATGATTTTGTCAATTTGCTCTTGAGTCCCTTCTCTAAGCACCGTATTAAAACCGCCCGGTAATTGGTATAACACATAGGTTGGTGCACCAAGGCGACCCAGCTCCATCCATACTGCAGCAACGGTGATAAACCCTGCATCTAAACCGCCATGTTCTTCTGGGATCAGCAGGTTATCGATTTCCATATCCGCTAAGGCTTTGACAAAGCGTTCAGGATATTTACTGTCGCGATCACATTCGGCGAAATAGCTTTCCCAGTTTTCACTGGCCATCAGTTCACGGATCCCTGCGACAAACAGCTCCTGTTCATCATTCAATCTAAAATCCATATCAATAACCTCTTAAATGTTGTTTTTGAATAAATTAGTCATTTTTCCAATGCACTTTGGCATCTTTAATAAAGGAGAGCGTTACCATGATGTTGACGAAAAAAAGTGGGCATCCTCCGGCAATTATCGCGGTTTGAATTGGTTTCAATCCGCCTAAAGCCAGCAAGACAATGCCGATGACACCGACTAAGACAGACCAACCAATACGCACTAATAACGGTGGCTCATCACCATCTTTAACTGCACGGCAAGTTGACATCGCGAGGGTGTAAGAACACGCGTTGATCAGTGTTACGGTGGCGATAAAGCAGAGGATGAAGAAGCCCCAAATTGTTGCAGTGCTCAAAGGTAAAGCAGCCCATGTTTCAATGATGGCGCGTGCGACGCCGAACTCTTCAATTAGCTTTGGAATATTAATAATGTTTTGGTCTACCAGTTGTAGGGTATTACTGCCTAATATTGTCCAAATTAGCGTAGTTCCTGCCGTCAAACCTGCTACCATGCCGATACACAGCTCACGGACGGTACGGCCTTTAGAGATACGTGCGAGGAAAATACACATTTGGATGGCATAAATTACCCACCACGCCCAATAGAATACGGTCCAACCTTGTGGGAAACCGCCTTTGCCGACTGCATCTGTATAGAACAACATGCGTGGCATATACATCATTAGAACCCCGATAGAATCGGTAAAATAGTTCACAATGAAGCTAGCACCGCCAACAATAAATACCCATCCCAGCATCAAGAAACTCAGGTAGCTACGGACGTCACTGGCAATTTTCACCCCTTTTTGCAAACCAAACGCCACACAAATTGCATTGAGAATAATCCAGCAGAAGATAATGATGGCATCGAGCTCAAGGGTATGAGGAATTCCAAACAGGTATTGAATACATTCGGTAACTAGCGGTGTCGCTAGCCCTAAACTCGTTCCCATTGCTAAAATCAATGCGACCAAGTAGAAGTTATCAATAATGGTTCCAAACCAACCATTTACGTGTTTCTCACCCACTAATGGAACCAGCGTACTACTTGGGCGAATAACATCCATTTTACGAACGAAGAAAAAGTAACCAAATGCGACAGATAAGAAGCTGTAAGTCGCCCATGGGAGCGGTCCCCAGTGGAATAAGCTATAGGCTAACCCGATATTTTTCGCTTCATTTGAATAAGGCTCAAAACCAAATGGAGGCGCAGATACATAGTAGAATATTTCAATCGAACCCCAGAAAAGTACAGCGGCTGAAGTACAAGATGCGAACATCATGAAAATCCAGCTTGCTCGGCTAAACTCAGGTTTTTCTTCCCCTAAGCGCTTCTTCGCATAAGGCCCTAAAATCAACCAAAACCAGCCACCAAACATGACAACCATATACCACTCAAATGCCCAGCCCCACACATTGGTGACATAGCTGAAAACTTGGTTGATAACTTCATTTGACGCATCTAAATCACGAACAGTTAACCAACACAGTAGTCCAACAATGATCAACGGTGGAAAAAAAACCTTCGGTTCTATTCCACCTTTTTTATTTTCTTTGCTCATAGTTCGATCCCAATTTATTATTTAATATATAAGCTTTAAAATAAATATTATTCTCAACACCTAACACTTACATTCATTTAAAACTTATATTTATTATTAAATCCCAACAAACCTAATTAAGTATTAATTCAAATTCTATCCAAATCATCTCTAGTCCCCATAAACAATTCTGTTATAAAGGTCACAATATTATTCGTGATAAATAATTGTTATTAACTTTAATAATTAAAACACCAATAAATACATAGAGATAAAATATTGTGTAACGTTAATGTTATTAAATACCTTCAGTATTGGTGATTCCAGTAGCAATATTGAACATTTCATTGATAACTAGATGATTTTTACAGTATTGGTGAGTAGGGTATCAGTATGAATATTTAAACCCACTTTAATTTAAGGTTTTCAATATTGGTGACTTAGGTTTTATTTTTAAATATCCAGTTCATGATAATTATATAATCCGAAACCGAAACGGATCATATTTATTAATATTATTTTAGGAGATGTAATGAATATTATTACATGCTATAAATCTGTTCCTGATGAACAAGATATTATTGTAAATAGCGCAGATGGTTCTTTAGATTTTTCACGTGCCGATACCAAAATCAGTCAATATGATTTAAATGCAATTGAAACCGCTAATCAAATAAAAGCGCAGCAAGCTGACAGCAAAGTGATTGCGTTAAGTATTGGTGGTAAAGCGCTCACAAATATGAAAGCACGTAAAGATGTGCTATCGCGAGGCCCAGATGAGCTTGTTGTTGTGATTGATGACCAACTTGAGCATGCACTTCCCCATCAAACTGCCATTACCCTTGGTGCAGCAGCACAGAAAGTGGGCTTTGATTTAATTATTTGCGGTGATGGCTCCGCGGATCTCAATGCACAACAAGTGAGCATTTTATTAGGTGAAACGCTGCAAATTCCTGCCATTAATGGTGTGAAAAAAATTGTTTCTATCACAGCTGATACGGTCATTGTAGAACGTGAGCTAGAAGATGAAATTGAAACGCTATCCATGCCATTACCGGCCATTATCGCTGTAACCTCCGACATTAACGTTCCTGTTATTCCTTCAATGAAAGCCATTTTAGGTGCGGCTAAGAAACCTGTTCAAGCTTGGACGATGGCAGATATTGGCTTAGATAACGTTGCCGCATTATCGTCTCAATCTATCGCCGCACCGAAACAAAAAGTCCGCCAGCGGGTCATCATTGAAGGTGATGGCGATGACCAAATTGCGCAATTTGCTGAACATTTAAGAAAAATCATTTAATTGGAGGAGTTATGAGCAAATTATCAACCGTTTGGGTATTTAGTGATATGACTTCTCGCTTACCTGAACTTATCGGTGGTGCCCTCTCGCTTGGTGAGCAAGTGAATGTTTTCGCCCTTGATGAAGCACAAAGCTTACAAGCTTTCCAACTTGGCGCTTCACACGTTTTTCTATTAACAGGTAAACCCGATGACCGCATTATTGAAGACTACGCGGACACGATGGTTTCCACCATCAAACAACAAGGCGACAACGGTTTACTATTATTACCAAACACCCGCAGAGGAAAATTACTCGCAGCACGCTTAGGTGCCAAACTACAAGCGGCTGTTTCCAATGATGCTGCTGCAATCACAATTGAATCTGGAAAACCACTGATTAAACATATGGTTTATGGCGGCTTAGCCTTCGGCCAAGAAACCCTAGATAGCACATTTTCAATTACAACCCTTACCTCTGGTACATTTGAAGCGGCACCGAGTGATGCATCACGTAACGGCGCAGCTCAAGCTACACAATGGGTCGAACCAAAACAATCTATTGTACGTACCTCGATTCAGAAAAAAGCAGGTAGCTCAGTTGAATTAGATAAAGCACGCTTAGTTGTCAGTGTCGGGCGAGGTATTGGTAGCCAAGAAAACATTGCTATCGCCAAAACGCTTGCCGATACCATCGGTGCTGAAATCGCTTGTTCTCGCCCAGTCGCAGAAAATGAAAAATGGATGGAACATGAGCGCTATGTGGGTATTTCTAACTTAATGCTCAAACCTGAACTTTATCTTGCCATCGGCATTTCAGGGCAGATTCAACATATGGTCGGTGCGAATGGCGCACAAACGATCGTCGCTATCAATAAAGATAAAAACGCCCCTATTTTCCAATTTGCAGACTACGGGATCGTTGGCGATTTGTTCAAAATCTTACCTGCGTTAACGCAACAACTGGCGAAATAAACTTAATAACAGTGAGGCATTTTCCTCACTGTTTTAGTGACCTTGGAGAAACTATGTCCGATGATATTTTTGATGCAATCATTGTAGGCGCAGGTCTAGCTGGCTCTGTAGCTGCATTGGTGCTTGCCCGTGAAGGTGCGCAAGTTCTCCTAATCGAAAGAGGAAACTACGCGGGCGGCAAAAACGTAACAGGTGGACGAATGTATGCTCATAGCTTAGAACGCATTATTCCAGGCTTTACCCAAGAAGCACCGCTCGAGCGTATGATCACACGCGAAAAACTGTCATTTATGACCGAAACTGGCGCTGTTACGGTTGATTTCCAAAATGGCTCAGAACAAAGCCCAGATGAAACGTCTTGGTCTGTACTGCGCGGTAAATTAGATCCATGGCTAGTTGAACAAGCCGAAAATGCCGGAGCCCAGTGTATTACAGGTATTCGGGTTGATAAGTTAGTAGAACGCGATGGCAAGGTAGTTGGTGTTGAGGCTGATGGTGATGTACTTGAAGCTAAAGTGGTCATTTTAGCGGATGGCGTCAATTCACTGCTGGCTGAACAACTTGGCATGACTAAACGCGTCAATGCAGAACATGTTGCTGTTGGTGTAAAAGAGCTCATTGAGCTACCAAAAGATGTCCTAGCTAACCGTTTTAACCTTAAAGAAAAAGAGGGTGTTGCTTGGCTATTTGCTGGCTCACCAACCGATGGCTTGATGGGCGGTGGGTTCCTCTATACCAATGAAGACACGATTTCACTCGGCTTAGTTTGTGGCCTACACCACATTAAAGAGGCTAAAAAATCTGTTCCGCAAATGCTTGAAGACTTTAAACAACATCCGGCTGTTGCACCTTTGATTGAAGGTGGAAAAATGGTCGAATATGCCGCGCACGTCGTCCCTGAAGCGGGTTTAAAAATGCAATCAGAACTGGTTCGCGATGGTGTGTTAATCGCGGGCGATGCTGCGGGTATGTGTATGAATTTAGGTTTTACTATTCGTGGTATGGACTTAGCCGTTGCTTCAGGTGAAGCGGCAGCAAAAGCGGTACTTAGCGCAATGAAAACTGACGATTTCAGCAAACAAAATTTAAATCAATACCTCGCACTGCTCAACGAAGGCCCATTACGGGACATGAAAATGTACCAAAAAATGCCTGAGTTTTTGGATAACCCGCGGATGTTTTCTGCTTATCCAGAAATGGCGGTTGGTATTGCAAAAAAACTCTTCACTATTTCAGATGAAGCACCTGTTCCTTTACGTAAGACCATGTTACAACACGCGAAAAAAGTGGGCTTTATGAACTTGCTCAAGGATGGAATTAAAGGAGTCAGAGCAATATGAGTAATCCAGTCAACGTTGATGTCAAACTCGGTATTAATAAATTTAATGTCGATGAAGAAAACCCGCATATTGTGATAAAAGAGCATCCAGATATGAATGTGCTCGATACATTAACTAAAGCTTGCCCTGCGGGATTATATAAAAAACAAGAAGATGGCTCAGTACGTTTCGATTATGCCGGCTGTCTCGAATGTGGAACCTGCCGCATTCTTGGCTTAGATAGTGCATTAGAAAAATGGGAATACCCACGCGGCACTTTTGGTATTGAATTTCGTTACGGCTGAGTTATTTAGCATCGCTCTCGAAGCTAATAACTTCGAGAGTTTTCAAGCGTTTATTTGCGCTGATCAGGGATACATCCATAATGAAACCAAAAAGTTTTGATGATATTCAATTTTCCTCCGTTCACCGACGGATCATGCTGTGGGGTAGCGGTGGGCCTTTTCTGGATGGTTATGTATTAGTCCTGATCGGCGTTGCCTTAGAACAACTCACCCCCGTATTAAGTTTAAGTAGTGACTGGATTGGCTTATTGGGCGCTGCAACCTTGGCGGGCCTGTTCATCGGTACTTCTCTATTTGGCTATATTTGCGACCAAGTCGGTCGTCGTAAAATGTTTTTAATTGATATTGTTGCCATTGGTGCCATTTCAGTCGCGACCATGTTTGTCTCAACACCGATGGAGCTGCTTATCATGCGGTTCTTAATCGGGATTGTAATAGGTGCAGATTACCCAATTGCAACATCAATGATCACCGAATTTTCCAATACCAAACAACGCGCATTTGCTGTCGGGTTTATTGCAGCAATGTGGTATGTCGGTGCCACCTGTGCCAATCTCGTTGGCTATATACTATATGATGTAGAAGATGGCTGGCGCTGGATGCTTGGTAGCTCAGTGATCCCTTGTATTATTATTTTGATTGGTCGTTTTGATTTACCTGAATCACCTCTTTGGCTTATTCGCAAAGGGCGCGTTAAAGAATGTGAAAAAATGATGGAAAAGTTGTTTGGTCAACCCGTGATATTCGAAGCTGAAGAACAACAAAAAACACACTTTCTTCAATTATTCACTAAAAGGCATTTTTCCTTCGTCCTATTCACCGCCATTATTTGGACCTGCCAAGTGATCCCAATGTTTGCAATTTACACTTTTGGACCACAAATTGTTGGGCAGTTGGGGTGGGATCAAGGAAAAAACGCTGCACTCGGTAACGTAGTTATCAGCTTATTCTTTATGCTAGGCTGCTTACCTGCGATGTATTGGCTGAATAAAATGGGACGGCGACCATTATTGATTGGTAGCTTTGCCATTATGACCCTTGCACTTGCCATTCTTGGGTTATTCTCAAACCTTGGTATTTGCCTTGTGATTATCATGTTTGGGATTTACGCTTTTTTCTCAGGGGGACCCGGTATTTTACAATGGCTCTACCCTAACGAACTGTTTCCAACCGATATTCGTGCCTCTGCCGTTGGGGTCATTATGTCCATCAGCCGTATTGGAACCATTTTTTCAACATGGGCATTACCGCTATTTATCACTAAATATGGTGTCAGTTCGGTGGTCTTGATGGGTGCAGGCGTTTCTTTGCTTGGACTGATTGTTTCGATTTTATTTGCCCCAGAAACCAAAGGGTTAACCCTAGCACAAACCTCAGTGATGGGTATCCGGCGTGGAAAGAAGTAAAAGAAGCAAAAGAAGCAAAAGAAGCAAAAGAAGTTACTACGATAAACAATCACATCAAATACGCTAAATAATTCGTGCAGCACCAAGGCAGCAAGAGAAACTAATCCCTAGGAGCATACATA